>JAGOTN010000023.1 GCA_018061745.1 Minisyncoccota bacterium | reverse complement strand
ATGCCACAGGAGATCCGCCGTATGAATCTATCTCGAGTAATATTGCTTCTACGTTTTCCAAATCCACGGCATATTCCAAATCAGACAGTATGTATTCCGCAGAAGCAAAGTCATAAACTGAATCATCTTCGGTAACATATGTCCGAAGTTCTCCGTGTAGATCTATCCCCGCAACATTACAAGCAGGATCGTCAAAAGAAACATAATCATCTGAGAAGTCATTAGTTGTGTAAGTTACAGTGTCCCATCTCCAAACAGATAGATACAAAATCACCACCACTGTCACCACCACAACCCCCACACTCGCTATTATAATTTTTGTTTTTTTGTTGATAGTCATATACGAGTATTATACAGTTAAATTTGTCCAAAATGGTACTGTTTTCCTATTTTTCTCTCTAATTATCCTTACTCATCAAATCCATCATATTGTTGTATTTTTTTACTTCATCTGTTGTATTATTTAGATAATTATTATTTGCAAACATTGCACCTTTACTGTTTTCAATAAAAACATATTTCATATTTCTCTCTTTACACCACTTATCTCCAGCAATTCTTTTCGCATGTGTAGTGAGCCATGTTAAAAAACCAGCACCTTTTGTTTCGTGCAGTTCTTGAGAACCATCTTGAAATGTAATAAGAAAGTCTGGAAGATAGTTTTTTCTAATACCGAAAAATGTATATGGAATTATTATACCATGTCTTTTTGTCCAAGATTTTACACCAGCAATATGTTCAAGTTCAAGCATATAATCTCGTTCAAGTAATGAGTCAAAATCCTCTTTTTCAAATCGCGTTTTCTTGAGTCCGGACAAGCCCCCTCTTTGTGACATCATATTTTTTCATCTTCTACTATACCCATAATAATCTCTGGTCTATTAAATTCTTCTAGAATTTGTGGTAATAGAAGATGGAGTTTATTTATCTTTTGATCTAGTTCATTTTGAATTGATGAAATATTTTTTATCTCAAACTTCTCACTTAGTATCCAGTTTAAAGCATTTGAAATCTTTGTTAAATTTTCTGCTGTAACTTGTTTAAATGTATAGTTCAAAACCTGTTTCGGTAGATATTCTAATTCTGAAAGAATCTCTGCCATCTTTTCTTCTCTAGTTTTTGTTGAATCAGCGGAAAAGTTATTGATTGAATCGGGGAGATTTATCAAATCATTTGGTATCTCATGTGCCGTATTATCACTTCCTACTTTAGTTGTTTTTATATTTTTTATAGTCTGTAAAGCACTTGAAATACCTTTTGTGAAATCTTTATCAAGAAAATATTGTTTCCATTCTGTAATTGGAACTATGTCTTTTATTTCTGGTATTGCGTTTAATATTTCCTCAAGCGTCTTACTTGTGTCCATAACATCATCGGTATTTGGTGTTGTATCTTCTGCGGGAGTAACTAAGTCTTCTTTTAAATCTTCGATAATTCCTTCATCAATTTTATCACCCGGATTTAGTGGTCTTGCATACATTTGCGAACCCATCATTTCCCAAAGCCAATTATGAGAAAAAACAGGATGGTCCACCACTAGTAAATGATCTATTTGTTTTCCTTTGTTTATTTTTCGTAGCCCCCTACCAATAATTTGAGGTCCATATACTGTGTAAACTTGGTCTCCTTTTTTAATATAAGAAAACTTTCTAAACAGACAGATTACAGATATATTCCTCACGTCCCATCCTTCTCGTAACATTCCAATTCCAATCACGATCTTTATTTTTCTAGCTCTCTCCCAAATTTCCACATCTTCTTTTGACAATCCCTGAGGTGAAGATCTTCCCATTAAAAATGCCATCTTGTTCTGGGTTTCGTCTTCTTGTTTACTGTGAACTAGTAAAACTTCTTCTTCTTTATATTTAAAAGTCTCTCCTAATAATGTCTTATATATTTCTTTTGCATCTTTTTGTGAAAGTGACACGACAAGCATTATTGGTTCGTACGCCCTTTTGCCTAGATGGTCGAGTGGTATGCATTTCCTTTGGTAATCTAAACACGTTTCTGCAATTTGTAGTTGCTGACGACGAGCATTCTTTGCAGTAACAAACTTAACAGCACCACTATTCTTAAGTGTTTTTTCGATTTCATTCCAATCCATTTCTTCAGCATCTAAAGTTCTCACAACCTTATTTTCATCATCCCATTCCTCATAGGTTAGTTTTACTTTTTCAATATCAGGTTTTGTTATAAGTGTTTGTTTTACAACTCTATCTTTTGTTGCTTCTTGCACTTGGTATGTATAAATTGGCGGATATGTATCTAAATCATCACCATCTAATCTAAAAGGCGTTGCAGTGAGGTCAATCCGCATTCTCGTTTTCCTATTTAACAATTTGAGAACTTCTCTGTATTGAGAAGCTCCTGCGTTGTGTGCTTCATCATTAAACACAACCATCTCTGAAAGAATATTATCTGACAACATAACTTCAAGAGATTCCCTTCCTTCGTAGAGCTGATGAATATTTGCAACTATAACATTTGCGTCAATTATTGAACGTGAGTCAGATTTTTCTCTCAATACTTTACTCACTAGTTTTTTGGGAATATTTTTGTGAGAATTGAAAAAGAATGCAAAATTATTATAAGCATAATCAGCTCCCTTAACATCAAAATCATCCTTTACTCTTTCACGGACTATAGTATTCGGAGTAAGAATTAGAAATTTATTAATCTCATGAACTTGCCAAAAATACGCAACAATTGCTGCCATGATAACTGTCTTTCCTCCTCCTGTAACAATATCCATCAAAACATCCATATCTTTTTCTATTTCATAGGCATAGATAACTTGCAGTATCGCTTCTTTTTGATGTTTGTAAAGTGGCTTTTCTAATTCATTATTTGAAATAATATCAAAAAATCCTCTGGCTCTTTGTTTAGAACTTTCATTTTTAATATTGGGAAATTCTGGATTAAGTTTCCATTCATTAAATTTTATATCTCGTTCATTCATATTATTCCTTTATATTTTCTAATGTATAACTTCCTCCATTGATTGTCAGTTTTGATGCAAGCACTGCTTCTCCATCTTGATTATCTTGTACTCGTACTGCAAGTAAATACTCTCCGTCACCACCGAAAGTATGCCCTACTGTCGTCACCGCATTATAAGTACCGCTGCCTTGCTTTTCACGATTAAGAGCGTATTTTTTATCACTAAATCTTTTATCTTGATAGTCAAAATCCCACTGACAGTTTATAAGCCGTCCACCAGCACCGATAGCTTGAGCACCAACTAAATCAAATGTAAATGTTAAACCATCACGCTTTTTTACAATCATTTCTCCCGCTGTTGGCTTACCAGCAAAAGTTAGTAATTGATTGAGTCTATTGAATTTAAGATTGATATTTTTATCTCCAACTTCTCTGAATATATTCTGTCTAAACTGTTCACTAGAAAGCGCAACGAGATCAATTGTGATTTTAATTCCTTTTTGGTTTAATGCTCGTACTGCTTGTGATTTCCACTCTTTTACTTTCGGATCAAAACTCCAGCCGATTACTTGTAATATCTTTTCTTCACCTCTGGTCAATTGCGTTATATATTGTTTTACTACTTCCTCAAGAAATAACTTTACTTCATCTGCTTGTACGCGAGCACTTGGATTACTTGGACCAATATGTAAAATTATCTTCCCGTTTGCGAGTCCGTGGATATTTTCACTCTTACCTGTAAAACTATTCGCTTCATACAGATCAATGATAAAGTTTATAAATTCATTTTGCTCCATTCCTTCAAATTTATCTACAGGGTAACTACCGACATATCCGACACGCAAATCGGGTATTTTATTGTCAGAATTTGGATTAAATAATTTTGATTGATTTTTCTTTTTATCAAACATCACTTCCTCTACTTGTCCTGCGGTCTGCTTTTCGATTCCACTCAATTCTTCACAAACTCCAACTAATCTATTGTGCGAAACACTAACAGCCACACGAGAAATATCACTACCTACAAACTTCCTCCCCAACTTCAATGCCACTGCCCCAGTCGTCCCACCACCCATAAAAAAGTCCGCAACGACATCTCCTTCATTACTACTTGCTTTAATAATCCTCTCAAGTAATGCTTCAGGTTTTTGAGTTGGGTAACCTAGTCGCTCATTTGCTTTTGGATGTATGATATTCATACGCCACCATGACCTTAGCGGATTACCTTCAGGATCTTTAAAAATTACTCTTGTAAACTTTTCTGATTTTATTAATTTTGCAATATTGGGTTTATTTTCAGAACCATTGTAAACAATCAACTGTCTTTCCCCGTTTTTTAGTAAATTAGTTGTGTAGCCTCTTTCTAAAGTTAATTCTCTTTCTGCATCAATTTCCCTTTGTACATTGAAAACTATTTTTTCTGTTTTTCCATAACGAAGAATGATGTCATGATTTTTTTGAAAATCTTTTGAAGGACTTGTCCATTTATCATAACACCAAACAATTTCATTTCTAAAACCATCGTATCCGAAAATTTTATCCATCTCGCATTTTATATAATGTGATGCGTGCCAATCACAATGCACATAAATACTTCCTGTGCTTTTTAAGACACGTTTCATTTCCCAAAGCCTCGCATTGAGCCACGCAAGGTAGGAGAACATCCCATCACCAAATATGTCTTCGAAACTTCTAACTTCATTGTCATCACCCCATATTTGTACATAATCACGATTCGAGAAAAACGGTGGGTCGATGTAAATCAAATCCACACTTTCGCTTGGCATATTTCTTAAAACATACAGATTATCACCAAAGTATAAAATATTTGGATCTATTGTCGGATTTCCAAAACTTGCATAATCATCAGGGTGTATTTTGGGTGGCGGCAAAAGTATCGGTAAATTTAATTTTGGGAAGATGTGACCGAACGTTTCTTTCGGGTCGTAACCGAAGGGTGTCTGTGTTGGGTCAGGTAGCTGAGTACCAGCTCTTGTGCTTTTCTTTAATTTTCCAGTAGCAAAAAAGTTCTCCTGCTTTGGAAGCTCACTTACAATTATTTCCTCATTTTTCTTTGATTTTTTCGGCATAGAATTATTTTTTCATAGAAGATAAAATTTCTGCAGTGTCTTTAAAAAGTTTCTTTGATAAAACTGATTCCCTATCCGCAAGTGAATTTGGCGCACAAAGCACATCTGTGGTTTTTTCTATAAATTTATCTCTGATAGCTGTATTTTCTGAAAGATTATTTATGATATTTGAGAATGATTGAGCTAAAGTTTTTCTGTTAGAATAGTCATATCGTAGCTTAGTAGTATTTGAATATTGAACTCCGCAAAACCAAACTGCACTAATTAAAATGAAATCAATAACATAATATTTTATTGACTCAATCCAAGATTCATTGTGAGTTACTTTGATTGAGACAATTGCAGATATTAACAAAAGTATCCCCGCAACAATAAGACTTATAAGCCAAGTTTTTGATTCTTTCTTAAAAATTTCTTCTTGTTCACTGTATGCTTCAGCTAATTTCTTAAGTTCTCGCTTGTCAATTTGATCTTGTTTCTGTTTGTTATCATTTTCTAAATCCTCAATCGCAGTATCTCGATCTGATAAATCTTTTTCGTTTTTCTGGGTTAATTCTTTGATTGCAAGTTCTTTGTCCAGATTTGCTTGTTCAATAGCAGTTTTATGTAGAACTTCGGACTGTTCATTTTGTGTTTTCAATACAAAAACTTGCTGCTCTAAAGTGGCCTTATCGTTACTCAATTGTTCAATTTTTGCTTGTAGTTTTTTTGCCATAAATTTATTTCTTTTCCAACTTAAAACTTATTTTGTAAGTATAAAATTCTATATTTTGAGCAACAGACAATGCGCGATGAATTTTCACATCATCTTCAAACCCAACAATAACACCCTTTACTGTTTGATGTTCTTCACACAACTCATCCTTTACAAACCCCATATATCGTTGAATTTGGCCAACAACGACATCGCTGACACGCCCCTTCTTGAGCTCAACAACTAAAATTTCTTTCTTATCTTTGCTGATAGCCAAAATATCTATCGGCCCTGTGTCGCTTGGGTATTGCTGTCCAACTTTTTCTCCCTCTTCTTCGTAGATATCATAATTCTTGCCTAGTTCAGTATGATGCCAATTTTGTACTAAGAAATCTTCTAAATGCTTTTCCAATGCAAAAATACTTGGATCTTCAATAGTTTCATCAGTGGAGATAATAGATGCAGGACGACTTCCTGCAATAAAGCCTTCTATCTCGTTTGCATATTTTGAAATGTTACTGACCGTTCCAATACTGCCAGCGGAATTGCGGAGCGGATCACTCATCTGGTCACGAGAAATTGTGTTGGGAAACCAACGAACAGCTCTATGGTGCGGAAGCGTATCATTCTTGTGGTATTCATATCCACCAGTTACTTCGCCAATGTAATATTCACCCTTACCGTTCGGGCATAGGACAATGTCACCGATTTGCACACCTTTCACAATTGTCCAAAGCATTCCGCAAGCAAGGCCAGCCGAAATTTTTGTCTTTTCAGGATTTTGCTCTAGAAAAAGCGGGATGAATTCTTTATTGAAATCACGCCAGTTGTCGGAAAGATGATTCGCAAGGTCAGTGTCTTTGATAAACCCGCCGGCGATAAAATTGCCTTTGTATGATTCCTCAGCAAATGAACTTTTCTTTCCTAGCATAATTCGGTAATAGCTTTTCATATTTGTACTCCAATCATCCCACAAATCCCCTCTCAAAACAACACTTTTTGGGTTCGGGGAAATGGCTTAAAAACCGCCTTATGTTATAGAAATGAGAGGGTTTTTGTGATATAATGTGCATGTTGTTCTTTCGATTTAAAAATCCTGTCGTTTGTGCAGAAAATCACAAATCATATATATCTCCTTTTATTAGGTAGGTGCGGAGGGAAATCTGCTCTAAACCATATGATATGTATGACTAGCCATAAAAGCGGTTGGG
>JAGOTN010000022.1 GCA_018061745.1 Minisyncoccota bacterium | reverse complement strand
CTATAACTGGTCCTCGTGGAAGATTTCAGAGAGTTCGTTTTGGTTTGCAATCTGCACTTTCTGGTCAATTAGATAAAAAAGAATTCTTTCATAATCTAGTTTCAAAACTTGTTTCTTTTGTTCCAATCACAAAAGGGTGGTGTCGACAATTTATTCACGAAGATGATGTTGCCGATATAATTACAATGTTTACTTTCAATAATTTAGAAGGAAAATATGAAGCATTTAATATTTGCCCTCCAGGAGAAGTGGTACGTGGAAAAGATATGGCAAATGCTGTAAATAAAAAATCTATTTTACTTCCACCTTTCATAATCCGATTTGTGTTTTTTATAATGTGGCATTTGTCTAGAGGAAAAATTCCAACTTCACGCGGTGGATGGAAATTTTATTGTTATCCAGTCGCTGTTGATGGTTCAAAACTAACTCAAAAGTATGGTTACCAATACAAACACCAGTCTCTTGATGCGTTTACAAAAAAAGAAGGACGATACGCAAAATATATTTCATAATTTTCTGGAGCCTTGTCAAATAGCCAAAAATAAACTTTTCTGTATAATTCAGCCATAATATGAAATCAAGAATAATTTCTCTAATATTTATAATAGTTATTTGTTTAGCTGGTTATTTTGCTTTAAGTCCTAAAAAACCTTTTAGTTACGGGTTGGATTTGAGTGGGGGAACAAAGCTTCTTTATATTGCCGACACAAAACAAGTTCCAGAAATGGAATTAAAAGGTGCAATGAATATTTTGCGTCAAACTATTGAGAAGAGAATTAATATCTTTGGTGTTTCTGAGCCAATTATTTCCATAGAAGATCAGGATCGTCTTTCTATTGAGCTTCCAGGGGTTACAGATGTTGAGTCTGCTATTAAATCAATCGGAGCTACACCACTTTTGGAATTTCGTCTTGAAATGGAAGACACAAAAACAAAGATGGCTTTGCTTTCAATCAATCCTGAAGACAAAAAACCTGAAGATTTGAAAAGAGTAATTTATGGTTCTTATAAAGCAAGTGGACTTACAGGAGGTCAGCTTGAAAAAGCCAGTGTTGTTTTTGGACAACAAATCGGTTCTGCTCAAATTTCTTTAAAATTTAATAATGAAGCCGCAGAATTATTGGGAGAAATTACAAGAAATAATCTTGGAAAAGAAATGGCAATTTTCTTGGATGGAAATCTAATATCTGCTCCAACAATTCAGTCTGAAATTTTATCAGGAGAAGCTCAAATTACAGGAGATTTTTCTCCAGAAGAGGCTAGAGAATTGGCTCAAAACTTAAATTTTGGAGCTCTACCTTTGCCAATTAGTTTAGTTGAAACTAATACTATTGGTCCGTCACTTGGACAAGAAACATTAAATGCGGGTACAAAAGCTCTTATTGTTGCATTTGGTTTGGTTTTGGTTTTCTTAACTGCTTTTTATAGATTGTATGGATTAGTTGCTTCTGTTTCATTGGCTGGATATGTATTTTTAATGTTGTTTGCATTCAAATTTCTACCTGTAACATTAACTGCTTCTGGTATTGCTGGATTTATTCTTTCAATCGGTATGGCTGTTGATGCCAATGTTTTGATTTTTGAGAGAATTAAAGAGGAGAAAAAGAAAAATCAAAGTAAGAGAGCGGCTATTTCTGAAGGGTTCGATAGAGCATGGCCAGCTATTCGAGACGGAAACTTTACAAGTCTTATTTCTGCTGCAATTTTATTCTGGATGTCTGACGCTGCTGTTGTAAAAGGATTTGCTTTAGTGTTTGGTCTTGGAGTTATTGTTTCTATGATTACAGCTATTACTCTTACTAAAAATCTTCTACTTGCATTTACTAAAGAAGTTAAAGAAAATAAAAAATAAAATATGTTTGCAATAATTAATAAAAAAATATTTTACATACTATCAATCGTTTTAACTATTATCGCTTTATTTTCAATATTCGTTTTTAAATTAAACCCAGGTATTGATTTTACAGGAGGATCTGTTTTGGAAGTTTCATTCCCTGAACAAAAACCAACACAAGAACAGATTGAATCATCAATTAAAGAATTTAACGGAGGAAATTTCTTGGTTAGAAGTGCTGGTGAAAATGGTTACATAATTAAAACGTCGACAATAGATGACACGACCAAGAAATCAATTGAAAATGCTATTTCACAAAACGGTCAGATAAAATTTGTTGAAGAAAAATTCATAACCGTTGGACCAACTTTAGGTGAAGAGTTAACTTCTAATGCTTTATTGGCTGTATTGATGATTGTTATTGCAATCACTTTATATGTTGCATATGTCTTCAGATCTGTTTCAAAGCCAGTTTCTTCTTGGAAATATGGTTTTGCAACAATTATTGCTTTGATTCATGATGTTATTTTGACAATCGGATTCTTTGCAATTTTAGGAAAGTTTTTTGGTGTTGAAATTGATGCGCTGTTTGTTACTGCTATTTTGGTGGTGCTTGGATATTCTGTTAATGACTCAATAGTTGTGCTTGATCGTGTGAGAGAAAAACTAAAAAATACGAAAGAAGAATTAAGACAATCACAATTTACTGAACTAGTCGGAAAGAGTTTGGTTGAAACCGTTGCAAGATCTTTGAATACAACAATCACAACTCTACTTTCTCTTGTTGCATTATACTTTTTTGGAGGAGAAGCAACTAAAAACTTTGCGCTAGCTCTTATTGTAGGAATTACTGCAGGAGCATATTCTTCAATTTTCGTAGCCCCACAACTACTAGTTTCTTTTTACGAAAAGGGGAAAAAATAATTTGAAATAATTGAGAAGTAGGAGTAGAGTGGAATTTGAAAGGAGTTTTTTTATTACTATGAGAGATTTTTTAGATGGATTGACAGTTGAGCGCAAACACTTTGTTCAAAAGTTTGAACCTGAAATTGAACCACAAGAAGAGTGTGTTCAACAACAACAAAGTCAAGGTCACTTGAAGGAGCAACAGCAGTTAGTTAAGGCAGAAGATCCTTTGAAACCGTTTGAAGGACTTACTCTTTCTACTAATTCCAGATTCAAACCATGTTTGTGTCCGGTTACAAAAGATTGCAACTGTGAAAGTCTTTAATATCAGCCCCGCCGAAGGCGGGGCTTTTTCTTTTTTATAAACTATGTTTAAATTGTCGTACACATGCAAAAAATAAACTGCACATGGATGCCAAAACACTTCCTTACTCGATATTCAATCGGTGCAGATTTGACTTTTTCATATGAAATAAACTCCTAGATTCTAAATTTATTTTCTCGTAAGAAAAAGCCAGCTCTGCACGAAGTGCAGAGCTGGCTTTCGTTTATGCGTGTGCATATTTTGAATGTTTGTTCCTTAATTCGAAAAAATAAATACAAATGAATAATCAGTTGATAAATAGGTTACTAGAACAAACAAAGAGAGTTCCTGGTCGCAGGGCTTTTCTGGATTTGAACGTTCTGAATACAAAAGAAGGCTCAAGTTCAACGTATGTTGTTGTCACGGGTATTGTTGCGGTACCAACTAGTTTGAAGAATCATCTTACAAAGCGTGAGCTTTTCTACTTCTTGCAAAGTCGTGGTCTCGTGGCTGTTAACGGAGTGTTTGTTTCGAGTCATTTTCCCGCAAGTCAGGAAGAATGAAACTTAATTCTACATATTTATTAATCCTTATATCAGGGTGAAAAAGTTTCTTTTTCACCCTGATTTTTATCTATAATATAAGCCATATTTTTAACCTGCTAGTAAAGCTTGACCTTAGAATATATATGCGTATAATGCTTACCACTCCTTAAGAGAGGAGTTTTTTAAAGACCTTTGTCAATTTAATACTGGTAAATATAAGAATCACATAAACATTGTTTTGTTTATAAGTTCCAAAAATTCCAACAAAAACAACAATTCCAGGAATAACAAAAATTAGCAACAAGAAATGGAACAAAACAAAAGGTCACGACTTTTTGATTTGTTTCGTTCACTTAAATTTAGAGTTTGATCCTAGCTCAGGATGAACGCTGGCGACGTGGATAAGGCATGCAAGTCGAACGAGGCTTAGAGCCGAGTGGCAGACGAGGTAGTAATACGTAGGAATGTACCCTGAAGTCAGGAACAACTATGGGAAACCATAGCTAATACTTGATAGTCCTTTCGAGGTAAAGCTTTAGCGCTTTAGGAACAGCCTGCGGGGTATCAGCTTGTTGGTAGTGTAAAAGACTACCAAGGCTATGACGCCTAGGGGAGGTGAGAGCCTGACCCCCACCGATGGTACTGAGACACGGACCATACACCTACGGGTGGCCGCAGTCGAGAATCTTCCGCAATGGACGAAAGTCTGACGGAGCGACGTCGCGTGATGGATGAAGTCTCTAGGGATGTAAACATCTTTTATAGGGGAGGAAAAATTTGACGTTACCCTATGAATAAGGGGTTGCTAAACTCGTGCCAGCAGCAGCGGTTATACGAGTGCCCCAAGCGTTATCCGGAATTATTGGGCGTAAAGGGTCCGCAGGCGGATCTGTTAGTCGATTGTTAAAGCTCCCGGCTCAACTGGGAAAATGCAATCGAAACGGCAGATCTAGAGGGTGTGAGAGGTGTACGGAACTCATGGTGTAGGGGTGAAATCCGTTGATATCATGGGGAACACCGAAAGCGAAGGCAGTACACTGGCACATTTCTGACGCTCAGGGACGAAAGCGTGGGTCGCGAAGGGGATTAGATACCCCCGTAGTCCACGCCCTAAACGATCCAGACTAGATTTGGGGAGTATCGACCCTCTCCGAGTCGTAGCTAACGCGTTAAGTCTGGCGCCTGGGTAGTACGATCGCAAGATTAAAACTCAAAGGAATAGACGGGGACTTGCACAAGCGGTGGATCATGTGGCTTAATTCGTAACTAAACGAAGAACCTTACCAGGACTAGAAATCTAATTGAATACTTAGGGAAACTTAGGTAGCCTTCGGGCAATTAGACAGGTGATGCATGGCCGTCGTCAGTTCGTGGCTTGAGCTGTTCCCTTAAGTGGGGTAACGAACGCAACCCTCGTCGTATGTTATAAGTGTCATACGAGACCGCCCCCGTTTCAGAGCATAAATATTTTTAAAAATATTTATTTGTGAATTGAAACGGGGGAGGAAGGTGAGGATGACGCCAGGTCCGCATGTCCCTTGATGTCCTGGGCTGCACACATGATACAATGCCTACTACAGAGAGACGCAATACCGCGAGGTGGAGCAAACCTTCAAAAGTAGGCCCAATTCGGATTGTAGGCTGCAACTCGCCTGCATGAAGCCGGAATCGCTAGTAATCACAGGTCAGCCATACTGTGGTGAATACGTTCTCAAGTCTTGTACTCACCGCCCGTCAACTCAAGGGAGTTGGGAGCACTCGAAATCTTAGTTTATCTGGGACTACAGTGAACTCAATAACAGGGAGTAAGTCGTAACAAGGCACGGGTAGCGGAAGCTGTTCGTGGATTAATTCAAGTGAAAACACGTCTAAGCAGCAATGCTGTTTAAACTTAGACGGTCGATTTCTGTGCCTCGATCGAGCACAGAAGGAAAATTGCATTTTTTCCTTAAAGTATGCAAAGACAGGGAGGAAAGACTCCTAAGTGAGCGAAACAAATCAAGTAGTTGTGAGATTCTTATATTTACCGGTATTAAGTGGATAAAACTTTTTAATATTAAAACAGCCGGTCAACTTCGTTGACCGGCTGTTTTTATTATGGTTAAATCGAATGGATTTAGTTCTTATCTCAACCCACCCCACCCGTAAAAATTGATGAATACGTTTATTTATATTTTGATATTAGGCGTTGCTGTAGCGATCTTTCTCTCTTCTTGTGAGAAGAGAGAAAATCCGAAAAATGAATCCTCTGAGATTCAAAAGGACCGAGCACCACTCGTTCCATACAAACGGGCCGCAAGGCCTTTTTCTTTTTACATTTCGGCATTATTTTGTTATAGTCTTTTGCACACCTATAGAGAAGTAGATATGCGCGTGTAGCTCAGGTGGTTAGAGCGCGTCACTGATAATGACGAGGTCCCAAGTTCGAGTCTTGGCATGCGCACAGAAAAGTCTATAATTGGCTTATATGACTTCACCAAAAACGATTTTAGTAACAGGCTGTGCTGGTTTTATCGGGAGTAATTTTGTGAATAAGTTTTTAAAAGAGTTTCCTAAAACGAAAGTTATTGGAATTGATGACCTTTCTTCTGGAAGAAAAGATTCTATAAATAAAAAAATTACTTTCTATGAAAAAAGCATTTTAGATGAGGAAGCTTTGAAAGATATTTTTTCAAAACATAAACCAGAATATGTTTTTCATTTTGCTGCACTTCCAAGAGTTTCTTTTTCTGTGAAGTATCCAGTGAAAACTACAGAAGCAAATGTTGTGGGAACTGTTGCTTTGCTTGAAACTGCTAAAACTTATGGAGTAAAAAGATTTATTTATTCTTCGTCTTCTTCTGTTTATGGTGGAGCTAAACAAATGCCAACAAAAGAGTCTGATAATTTTCCAGATCCAAAATCTCCATACGCAACTCAAAAATATGTAGGAGAAGTTTTTTGTAGAAATTTTAGTGCGATTTCTAATTTAGATACTGTTTGTTTACGTTATTTTACCGTCTTTGGTCCAGGACAATATGGGGATGATGCTTATATTACAGTAATTGCGGCGTGGCTTGAGTCACTTTATTTCCCAAATAATAAAAAAGGTTTTGTTGAAGGAAATGGATTACAATCTCGGGATTTTTGTTATATCGACAATGTTGTAGATGCAAATATTTTAGCAATGAAGTCTAGCAAAAAATTTGGTGGAGATATTTTTAATGTCGCACATGGAGAAAGAACTACTTTAAACGAGGTGCGAAAATTAATTGAAAAACATACTGGAAAGAAATTAGATTTGGAAAAAAGACCAACTCGATCTGCTGATGTTAAACACACCCACGCTGATATTTCTAAAGCAAAAAAAGTCTTGGGTTATAAACCAAAATTCAATTTTGAACAAGGATTGAAAAAGACCATTGATTGGTTTGAGAGTAGATAGTATACTCATTCGACAAAACAAATATGAAAAATATTTTTCAAAAAAGTAATACATGTTGTACAAGCGAATCATTGTGTTCAGCTTGTATTCTTGTATAAAAATTCTCCTTATTTAAATAGATAAAAGAATGCCAGCTAAACATAAGCTGGCCTTTTGTTTGGTAGATGTTTAGCAAATTATAATTAAAAATAAATATGAGTGCAAAGAAAATACTTGTAATGGGATTGCCGGGTTCAGGGAAAACTTATTTTTCTGAAAGGTTGATTCCAAAAATAAACGCAGTGCATTTGAACGCAGATAAAGTTCGTGAAAAATTTAATGATTGGGATTTTTCAGAAGAAGGAAGATTGAGACAGTCAAAAAGAATGTCAGATTTGGCAGATGAAGAAATTAAAAAGGGTAATCATGTTGTGGCAGATTTTGTTTCGCCGACAGAAAAATCTCGAGAAATTTTTAATCCGGATATTGTGATTTGGTTGGACACGATTTCAGAAGGAAGATTTGAAGATACAAATAAAGTTTTTGTTGCTCCTGAAAAATTTGATTTTAGAATCACAAGTCAAAATGCGGATTATTGGTCGGCTTATATTTCAAAAAGAATTTTAGGAACGGGTTGGGATTCAAAATCTCCGACAACTCAACTTCTTGGACGATGGCAACCGTGGCATGAAGGACACCGAGCTTTGTTTGAAAGAGCTATAGAGAAGACAGGACAGGTCTTTTTAATGATTCGTGATGTTCAAGGTGTTGGAGATAATCCGTTTGATTTTGAATCTGCTGCAGTGCGAATACGCAAGGATTTGTCAGATAAATTTGAAGAAGATGTGGACTATAAAATCGTACTAGTGCCGAACTTGGTACACATTACTTATGGACGAACTGTGGGTTACAAAATCGAACAAGAATTTTTAGGAGAAGAATTGGAGAGTGTTTCGGCAACAAAAAAAAGAGCGGAGTTGCGGGAAAGAGGTGAGTTGACATAGGGTATTTCATGATGTAGTTTTTGGAACAAGAAAGGTCTTAAAATAAATTATGAAGATAGATAAGCAAAGTAGCTGTTTTTTCGGTTGTGGAAGTGTCGCAGTTCTGTTCGTTCTT
>JAGOTN010000021.1 GCA_018061745.1 Minisyncoccota bacterium | reverse complement strand
GTCGATGGTGCTCACATCGCTACTTTGCTTTTGACTTTGTTCTACAGATATTTCCGACCAATTATTGATGGAGGATATTTATATATTGCTCAATCTCCACTTTATAAAATTACAAAAGGAAAAGAAGTTGTTTATTTATATTCTGAAGAAGAAAAAATTGCACACTTAGGTGATGAAGATATGCCTCAAGAGGAAGAGTTAAATGAAGATGGAGAAGTTGTTGAAGAAGTTGAAGATGATGTAAAAGCAAAACGAACACCAAAAGTTCGAGTACAACGATATAAAGGACTTGGAGAAATGAACGCCGATGAGTTGAAAGAAACTACAATGGATAAAACTAATCGTATCTTGAAACAAGTTTCAATTGAAGATGCTCATGAAGCAGATGCTGTGTTTGATATGTTGATGGGTACAGATGTTCCTGCGAGAAAATCTTTTATTACAACAAATGCGAAGTCTGCAGATATTGATTTGTAATTTTTTAAAGTAGTAAAAGCAAAAAGGCCCGGTTGTGATTTGTATCAGCAGATACAAATCACAACCGGGCCTTTTTTAGTTTAGATTATCTTCGAACTTCTAGATCTACAGAGTCATCGTTGTTTGATTCGCTCTCTTCGTCTGTGTCGTCTTCAGAATCTACATTAACTTCGATTTCATAATCACCTTCATCTATATTATCAAACTCTACTGTCAGTGTCATTGATTGACCTGGTTTAAGTTCGTTATATTTTTGTGAACGGAATGTTTCGTCTTTATCGTATGGAAGGTTTTTGATTTCAAATCTCCAATCTTCAGTAGTTTCTCCACCTTTGTTTTTAACTGTAAATTGAATTGCAACATCATCTCCATCTTCAGCTCTGTCATCTTCTGTAAATTTATTTCCAGAAAGGTGTCCAACTTCTAGATTTGTGATTTCGAAATCAGCGTCATCTTTTGAGTTGTATGAGCCGTTGTTGTTATTACTATTTGAACCAGTACCGTATCCATTACCAGTTAATGTAATTGTTCCAACATTGTTTGCTTCAGAAGATTCTGAAATGAAATTACTTGGATCAAGTTGAACTACAACTGATTGATTACCGTCTGCTTTTGCATTAAATGTAAGTGTATAAAAGATTGATGCATTTGGTGCAAGTGAAGGTTGAGTAGGGGATGTGATTGTTTCTTTAGGACTTGTTGGAGTGTTGTATGTGAAATTCCAATTTCCTGTAGGTGTTCTTCCGTTGTTTGAAACAGTGAATACAATTTTATTATTTCCAATATTCGCAATGTTTGACATTGATAAGTCTGCAGGACCTGTATATGTTGGAGTGTAAGTAACAGTTCTTGGTTTTGAAGTTGTAACTGATGTTTCAATTTGTTCAACAGGTTTTGCTGAAATAGTACTTCCTGTTTCTCCAAAAGTACCAGCATTAGGATCACCGTTTTGGATTGTAACTACTACACTGTTTGATGCTAGTGATTTAGTATCTTGTGTGAAGTTTACAATAATAGGAACATCAACAAAACTATTTTCTTTATTTAGAGTTGAAATCAAAGTCACAGAACCAGGATTTGCTCCTAGTGTGAATGGATTATCACAAATAAGTCTTCGTACACCACTAGTAGTTTCAATATCAATATTTACATTATCAACACAAGTGTGTGTGATGTTGTAAGTACCAGTTTTATTTATATTTGAATCCCAGCTAACAACGAATCTTTCCCCGTTGTTTAAGCTAACATCACTAGATGTGACATTTATTTCTTCTTTACTTAAAATACTTCCAAAAGATGAGCCAACATTGGCTAGTCCACTAAAGATTTTTGGAACAAATCTGATTATAAGAGACGCTAAAATACCCAGAATTATAATAACTCCTACAACGAATAATATTTTCCCTATAAAGCTTTTTGATGATGTATCTGACATAACATTAGTAATATATCACTTTTATGTAGATATGTCAAATATTGCCTTAAATAGGCGATTGTGGTACTCTCTATGAACTATGTCACAAGAAAAATTAGTAAAAATTAAATGCCAAGAAACAGGGCATATTCGCTTTACTCGAAAAAACCGAAAGACTGTTGAAAAGAAGCTAGAATTGAAGAAATACAACCCTCTTTTGAGAAAACCTACAATTTATAAAGAGATTAAGAAATAAATAATTTCTGTGGTGAAAAAAGGCGGGGCCGACGAAGTCGGCCCCGCCTTTTTTATGTATAATACATAAGTAATTAAAATAATTGTAATAATATGAGTCTAGAAAAACCTGGAGATTTTAATGCTGAAAATATCGAAAAACCAATCGAGGATACAAGAGAATATGTTGTGGATGAAAACGGTGAAAAAGTTTTTGGATTAACTCCAGAACAAATTGAAAAATGGAATCCAGAGTGGAGAAGTATTCTTACAAAATATCTTGTAGAGCAAAGTCATGAGAGATCAATCGAAGAAGGTTTTGAAATGGCAGATGAAGAAGAAATTAAAATTTCTGAAGATTTGTTAAATGCAGATTTACCTCTTGCTGTTGATACTAATTCAAGAGCTAGACATATTTCATATTCTGAATATCCTTACAAACCAGCTCAGGAAGCTAGAGAAAATGCTTTTAATGAAGCAGGAATAAATGACTTGAGTGAGGATATGAAAATTGAATTTAAGAGACACAATATTATTCTTCCAAGAACTTCAGGTCAATTAAATTTAAAAATTATTAATCTAGCATTGGTTGGTATGGATGAAGAAAAATACAAAAGATCAATTGATATTCCAGAATCAACTCTTTTTTTGGGAGAAATAGTTTTTGGTGGAACCGATCGAAATAACACTCCTTACGATTCGTATGTTTCATTGGGTGATGAAGATAAAGAATTCGTTAAGGATTTTTTGAAGTAACTTTTCATATCGCAGATACTTTGTTAGAGTGTCTGCACCGGGCTTATAGTTTCAATGGTAAAACATCGGTTTCCAAAACCGCAGTTCGAGGTTCGAGTCCTCGTGGGCCCGCAGATATTAGAGAGAATTCAAGATTTGATTAGTATTTTAATAAATATTTATATTGTCTTCATGTAAATAATGTTACTTTCAGCGCATGAAAAACGAATTATTTTCAGGTGAATCTCTAAATGTTGAAATTGTTAAAGAGAGGATTTATATAATAAGAGGCAGAAAGGTGATGTTAGATAAGGACCTTGCCTTGCTTTATGGTGTTCAAACAGGTGCTTTAAATCAAGCGGTTAAAAGAAACATTAATAGATTCCCTGATGATTTCATGTTTCCGCTAAATACAAAGGAGATTAACTTGATATCACAAATTGTGATATCAAGTTACGGAGGTGTTAGAAGGCCACCATATGCTTTTACAGAACAAGGAATTGCAATGCTTTCCAGTGTCTTAAAAAGCCAAAGAGCGATTCAGATAAATATTCAAATAATTAGAATATTTACTAAGTTGAGGGAAATGATCGATTCTTATAAAGAGTTAAGAGAAAAAGTGGAGGAAATGGAAAAGAGTAATGAAACTAATTTTCAGGAAATATTCAAAATAATACGGTTAATCATTAATAAAGAAAGTGAGCCAAAAGATCAAATTGGTTTTAATGTTGAGGATTAATCCACTTAATATTTTTGTTCCTCTTAAACCAAGTTCTTTGCCGTTTTGCGTATTGTCTGATTTTTGTTTCAAGTTCAGAGATCATTTCTTCTTTTGAAATTTCACCTTTCAGAAAACGTGACATGTATCTGTATTCAAGACCAAATTGTTCCATTCTTTTATAAGACAAACCTTTTACGTGTAAATTTTCAGCTTCTTTAATCATTCCAGATTTAATTCTTTTCAAAAGGCGAGTGTGAATTCTTTCTTTCAAAACTTCATCAGGCCAATCGATTCCAATCCATTCAATATTAAACTTTTCTGATCTATTAACTTTAGGAATTTTTCCAAGTGCATCAACAATCTCAAGAGCGCGCACTAAACGAACTTTGTTTTTGGAATCAATTTCTTCTGCTCGTTCTGGATCCAATTTTTCCAACTCAGCAAAAAGCTCTTCAATAGTTTTCTTCTCTAATTTCTCTCGCAGAATTTTGTTTGGAGGAACTTCAGGAAGATCTAAATCAAAAACTAAAGTATCGATATAAAATCCTGTTCCACCGACAATGATTGGAGTTTTTCCTCGAGACAAAATATCATCAATTGCTTTTTGTCCGAGTCTCTTAAAATCTGCGACGGTAAAAACTTTTTTTGGATTTGCGACATCTAAAAGAAAATGTGGAACACCACGCATTTCACGCTTTGTAATTTTTCCACTTCCAATATCTAGACCTTTGTAAACTTGTCGTGAATCAGCAGAAATAATCTCACCATTTCTTTCCTTAGCAATATTCACAGCCAAATCACTTTTTCCAGAAGCTGTTGGGCCCACTATGACTATGATTTTTGGCTTCATTTTGTGCCGAGGGAGGGAATCGAACCCTCACCCCTTACGGAACACGATTTTGAGTCGTGCGCGTCTACCAATTCCGCCACCCCGGCATGTCAGATAGCTTACGAAAAATAAGCAATAGATGCAATGTTTTCGAGCTGTAAAAGATTATGTTAGAATGTCTAAATCATGACAGAAATTTCACATTCAGTATTTCATAACAACGCCGTTTTCTTTATTGAAGTTGAAAAAATAAGACCAAACCCTTTTCAACCACGACAAGAATTTGATGAATCAAAACTTCGAGACCTAGCAGATTCGATTCGTATGTACGGAATTCTTCAACCATTAGTAGTAACAAGAAAAGAATTTCAAAAAGATGATGGAGGAATTGGAGTTGAGTATGAATTGATTGCAGGAGAGAGAAGATTGCGCGCATCTCGTCTTGCGGGTCTTCGTGAAGTTCCTGCGCTTATTCGTGCCAAAGAAGACGACGACAGAGTAAAACTTGAACTAGCAATTATTGAAAACTTACAAAGAGAAGATTTGAATGCTGTAGATCGTGCGAGATCTTTTCAAAGACTTGCTGAAGAATTTAAATTGAAACATGTTGATATTGCAAAAAAAGTTGGAAAGAGTCGAGAATATGTTTCAAATACAATTCGACTTTTAGGACTACCTGAAGAAATGTTGATTGCTCTTGGTGAAAGAAAAATTTCAGAAGGACACACGAGACCACTTTTAATGCTTGGAGATAGACCAGAAGAACAAAATGTTTTATTTAAAGAAATTCTTTTAAGAAGATTAACTGTTCGTGATGCAGAAAAAATTGCACGGGGAATTGCTCAAGAAAAAATCAGAAGACCAGAAAAAACATTTGCACCAGATATCTTTGAAATGGAACAAAAAGCAAGTGACACTCTTGGAACTAGAGTTTATATAGAACCAAAAGAAGTTGGTGGAAGAATTAGAATTGATTATTTCAATGAGGATGATTTGAGAAATATTTTAGCTCTTATAAATGAAAAAATGGAAAGTGGAACAAAAAATATTTCAGAAGAAAAAATTGAAGAATTAGAAGTCGATGATTCACCTTCAGAAATTGAAGACTCTGAAATAAAAACAGACGAAGAAGAAACTTTCTCTTTGAATAATTTTACAGTTTAATTAAATAGGAGTATAAGAATACAAGCTCGTTCATTGTTAGTTGTCGTGTCTCGCAACTTTTCTGGTTCATATGGATGAGTTTTCGTGTCTGGTGGAAGGCTTATCTTCGATAAGGATGCTAGTCCTTAAGCCTCTGCAAGATGTTGTGAGCAGAAAGAAGAATTGGTTTCTGTGAGACTCAGGGTTCCCCTTGGTCGTGCTTTGTACCCTGTCAGAGAGATTCTTCAATCGGATGGTGCGACGGTACCAGGACTCACTGAGGTTTCATTCCTCAGTGAGTCCACTTTTTATTTAGTATTTACTTTTTATATTTTTGTGTTAGAAATTATCTAGGAGGTCCGGTCTTTGAATGTCGCTTATACCTGTTGTGCGGAGCGAAATCTACCGACGCAACATGTGACTTGTATATTGTGGCCACAAAGTTGTGGCTTCAAAGACCTGGTCTTATCCTGGCATTGTTTCCAATATAATAGTTATCGGTTCACTCATAGTCGTTACTACTGTAGCCAGAAAAAAAGATGTGTGCCAACTTGTCACAGGGGTTTATTGCTCTTATTAGGTGAGCTCTGAACTCTTCAGGAAAAGAACACATCAAGTGGAATTGAGTGCTTGAATGCATTAGAGGTCGTCGGGAGTCCTAATAACTAACTCCTTGGCGATCTCGCCCTTTTTATTTAAATCCAAATTTATTTTTGTCGTCCTCGTCTAGTTTTTTTCTCTTCAGCTAAAATTTCCAAAGCTCTTTTTAAATCAACTTCGTAAACATTATCTGTTTTAAGAGAACGAAAATCTCCGTCGTGCATTACATATGGTCCGAAGCGTCCGTTGTTTGCTAAAATTTCTTTTCCGCTAACTGGATGATTTCCTAAATTTCGTGGCAGTGATAAAAACTTCAATGCTTGTTCCATTGTGACCGTACTAGGTTCTACTTCTTTTGGAATACTTGCTCGTCGAGGTTTTGGATTTTCTTTTGTCTTTTCTCCGATTTGTAGGTATGGTCCGAAGCGTCCGTTTAGAACTGTAATAGGTAATCCACTTTCAGGATCTGTTCCAATTGGCGCATCTACTTTCCATTCTTCACCTTCGATTGTTAGAGCTCCGTCACAATCTGGGAATTTTTCACACGATAAAAATTTACCAGCTTTCCCAAGCTTGATTTGCATTTTGCTTTTACATTTTGGACATTTGAATTTTGGATCCGCATCACCAAGATTTGTTAGTTTATCGATTTTATCTTTTGCATCGACATCTTTCATGAAAGGATCATAAAATTCTTTCATTGTTTTTTCGTATGTTCTTTTTCCTTCTGCAATTTCATCTAACTCAGATTCCATTTCAGCAGTAAAATCATCAGAGATATATTTATCAAAATGTTGCTCAACAAAACTTGAAACGACATCTCCAGTATCAGTTGGGATTAAAGTTCGTCCTTCTTTATTAACGTAACCTCGTTCATTCAATGTGCGGATAATTGCAGCATATGTAGAAGGTCGTCCAATACCTCTTTTTTCAAGTTCTTTAATCAAACCAGCTTCTGTATATCTTGAGGGCGGTTGAGTTTGTTTTTCTTCATCCTTAATTGCAATCAAATCTAAACTTTCTCCAATTTTAACTTTTGGAACTTCTGTTTCTTCACTCTTTGCAATCGGATCAGCTTTCATCCATCCAGAAGCGATTGTTCTTTGTCCGTTGATTGTAAAATCTGGAATTGAATCCTTTTCAATATTGGCTGTTATTCTTGTTCGTAATAGTTGCGCATCAATCATTTGACTTGATACTGTTCGCGCCCAAATTAAATTATATAAACGTTTTTGTTCTTCAGTTTGTCCTGAGTTGTCTTTACTAAAATTTGTTGGACGAATTGCTTCATGAGCTTCTTGTGCTCCTTTAGATTTTTTTCCATAAACTCTTGCAGAAAAATAATCAGCGCCAAATCTTTTTTCAACAGTGCTTTTTATTTGACCAATCGCTTGCGCAGAAAGGTTTGTTGAGTCAGTTCGCATGTATGTAATATGTCCAGCTTCGTAAAGTTTTTGTGCAAGTTGCATTGTTCGAGAAGGGGAATATCCAAGACGAGTTGAAGCCGCTTGTTGAAGTGTTGATGTGATAAAAGGTGGTTGAGGAGATCTTTTTGCTTTTGTTTCTTTTATATCTTTAACAATCCATTTTCCTTTTTCTCCTTCATTTAAAATTCGTAGAACTTCGTTTTTATCTCGCGGTTCTTCTACACAAGTAACAATAAAAGAATCTGTTCCTTTTGATTTAACATCAGCAGTGATAACCCAAAAAGTTTCCGCGTTGAATGCTCGAATTTCTCTTTCTCTTTCCATTAAAATTCGAAGAGCAGGAGATTGAACACGACCAGCAGAAAGTCCGTAGCGAACTTTTTTCCAAATCAAACCAGAAAGTCCATATCCAAAAAGACGATCTAAAACTCTACGAGCTTCTTGAGCTTCTTTTAAATGCATGTCGATTTCTCGAGGGTGGTTGATGGCTTCTTGAATAGCTTCTTTTGTAATTTCGTTAAATACAATTCTTTTTGAACCTTTTAATCCAATGGCTTCTTTCAAGTGCCATGCAATAGCTTCACCTTCTCGATCGGGATCGGTTGCTAGTAGAACCTCGTCAGCTTTTTTTGCAAGAGATTTAATGTCACTAATTATTTTTTCTTTTCCTTTTACAACTTCGTAATTTGGTTTGAATTTTTTTTCAATATCAATTGCTTTCTTTTGATTTTTAGGAAGATCGCGAATATGACCAACAGAAGCAACGACTCGGTAGTTACCGATTTCTGAAAGATATTTTTCAATTGTTTTCGCCTTTGCAGGTGACTCTACGATTACTAATTTTGACATATAACTCATCAAGTAATACTACACGACTAATAGTTTGGCAAATTTTTTGTGGGGAAGAGGTCATTTTAATTTAATAAAATTTTCAGTTTGAATCACAATTCCTTTGATTTC
>JAGOTN010000020.1 GCA_018061745.1 Minisyncoccota bacterium | reverse complement strand
TTTTGAAAAACAAAAAGCGACTAAGAGATTTAATCGAGCACGACTTGCTCAATGAAATCTCCCAACCGCTTTTATGGCTAGTCATACATATCATATGGTTTAGAGCAGATTTCCCTCCGCACCTACCCAATAAAAGGAGATATATATGATTTGTGATTTTCTGCACAAACGACAGGATTTTTAAATCAAAAGAACAACATACGTATTGTATCACAAAAACCCTCTCATTTCTATAACATAAGGCGGTTTTTAAGCCATTTCCCCGAACCCAAAAAGTGTTGTTTTGAGAGGGGATTTGTGGGATGATTGAGGAATACATGAAGCCAAAAGCACTACAAACACATGCGTCAGAGGGCAATACAATAAAAGAAACTTTTTCATACGTCATAATCTATGTCTACTCAATTCCAAGCGAAACACACAAAGGACGACTGAAGATTGGAAAGGCAACAACAACTTCCCTCAAACCAACACAAGAAGAAATTGAATCAGCTGCTCGGGAGCGAATAAAAAAACAAACAAAGACTGCTGATATTTCTTACACGCTTGAGCACGCTGAGTTAGCAGTTACAAATGACGGTAAATCTTGTTTTCTGGATACTGATGTCCACGATGTCCTTATTCGTTCTGGATTTCCACGCAAATCTGAAAATACTAAAAATTATCGCTCAGAATGGTTTGAGGTTAGTTTAGAAGTAGCAAAGAGAGCAATAGAAGCTGTAAAAGAAGGTCGGAAGGCACTTTCATCCAAAGAAAAAATTACCACACAAACTCCTCAATTTCCGTTTCGTCCAAACCAACTCGACGCTATTGATAAAACCACTAAAGCTATCAAAAAAAATCGAAAACATTTTCTTTGGAATGCAAAAATGCGTTTTGGTAAAACTTCAGCGGCCATGCAGGTTGCTAAAGAAAACAAGATGCAAAAAGTACTTATTGTTACTCATCGTCCAAGTGTAAGCGTTGATTGGTATAACGACTTTAATTTAGTTCTTGCTAGTGCAGGTTATGAATTTTCGTCAAAGGATAAAGGTGAGGATATAAAAGTTCTTGTGAAAAATAAAAAGCCTTTTGTGCATTTTGCTTCGCTTCAAGATTTACGTCTATCAAAACAAGTAGTTGAAGATGGATCTTCTGGATCTAATGCAAAAGGTTTTGAAAAAAATGAAGAAATATTTAGTACTACGTGGGATATGCTCATTATAGACGAGGCTCATGAAGGAACTCAGAGTAACCTAGGAGATACTACTTTTACTAAAATACCCACTAACTTCACACTTCAACTTTCTGGTACACCGTTTAATATTCTTCATAAGCACGAAGAAGAAGATATTTACACATGGGATTATGTGATGGAGCAGGAAGAGAAAAATAATTGGGATGAAAATTATCCTGGAATACCAAATCCTTATTCAGAATTGCCATCTCTTAGTATATTTACTTATAACGTGGACACATTTGCTAGTCATATTGGTAGTTTAGGTGAAAATTTTCATGATTCTTTAGATGGTGCATTTAAATTCCATGAATTTTTTAGAGTACACAAAGATGAAGAAGGTAATGACACATCTAAATTCGTCCATGAACCAATGGTCAAGAAATTTTTAGATTTATTGGTCAATGATAAATTAATTACTAAATTTCCATACGCAACACAAGAATATCGTAATTTTAATAAGCATTCTCTGTGGCTTTTACCAAACAGAACTGAAGTTATTTTTGCAATGGAAAAATTGTTAAAAGAACATCCTGTTTTCGGCTCTTTTGGTATTGTAAATATTTCAGGAAATAATTATAACGATGATGAAGATAAGGATGCAAAAGAACGCGTTACAAAAACAATCAAAGATAATGAATATACAATAACTCTTACAGGTCAGCGTCTCACAACAGGTGCATCTATCAAAGAATGGACGGCTGTTTTTATGATGTCTGATACTAACTCTGCTACAACCTATCTACAAACAGCATTTCGTTGCCAAACTCCTGCAAAAATAGAAGGCAAACTTAAAACTCAAGGATACGTTTTTGACTTTGCTCCAGACCGTACTCTCAAACTTATCGCAGAAGCTATTGAGCTTAACCATAAGTCTGGAAAAACAAATTCACCAGAGCAAAAAGAAGCAATGAGTAAGTTCCTTAATTTCTGTCCAATTCTTGCGGCTGAAGGTGGCAACATGGTTCCTTATGATGTAAGTAAAATGCTTACACAGTTAAAAAAAGCAATCATTGAGCGTGTGAGTCGAAATGGTTTTGATGACCCCAAACTTTACAATGATGAATTACTAAAACTAGACGAATTAGATATTGAAAAATTCAATCAACTCAAAAAAATTGTTGGAAATTCAACGAGTGAAAAAATCAACGAAATTAAAATCAACGAACTTGGCATGGATGACCTAAAGACTAAAGAAGCCGAAGAGCTTGAGCGTAAGCAAAAGAAAGAATTATCTGAAGAGGAGAAAGAAAAAATTAAAAAATTAAAAGAAGCTCGAGATCAAAAGAAAAGTGCTATTAGTATATTGCGCGCAGTAAGTATTCGTATGCCCATGTTGGTTTACGGTGCACATGTTTCAATTAGAGAAGATATTAATTTGAAAAAGTTTATTGAGCTAGTCGATGAAGAGTCTTGGAATGAATTTATGCCAGAAGGTTTAACTAAGGAAGGTTTTGGTGAATTTACTAAGTACTATGATGAGGAAGTTTTTCGCGGAGTAACAAAGAGTATCCGTGCCAAAGCCTTTGATTGTGATAATTTATTACCAACAGATCGAATTTGTGCTATCGCCGAAATATTCAGCACGTTTAAAAATCCTGACAAGGAAACAGTACTCACTCCGTGGAATGTGGTAAATAAACACTTAACCCTTGCGTTCGGCGGGCATGATTTTAGTAGCGGAGTAGTGGATAAGAAGACAGGCAGACCAGAATGGAAAAGTAAAGGTGTCGATACAAGTGTATGGGAGCAAGACGATACTAAAATATTAGAAATAAATTCAAAATCCGGACTCTATCCATTACTTGCAGCTTATAATGTTTACTCGAGAAAAATCAAAAAATTAAAGAAACCAGAAGAAAAAATAGCAAAAGAGATTTGGAATAAAGTGCTAAAAGAGAATATATATGTGCTATGTAAAAGTCCTATGGCGCAGAGTATCACATTCCGAACATTGGTTGGGTATAATGAGGGAATAAAGACAAATATAGTGTATATTCATGAATTGATAAAAAAGATACAGCAAAAAGATAATTACAAGGATTATGATTTAAGAGTCGAATTATTAGAAAAATTTAATTTAGATAAAGATATGAAATTCACAGCTGTTGTTGGAAATCCTCCATATCAAGAACAAACCAAGGATACTAGTGATAATCCCATTTATCATCTATTTATGGATGAGTCTTACAAATTGACTGATAAAGTAGCATTGATACATCCAGCAAGGTTTCTTTTTAATGCAGGAAAAACTCCAAAAGAATGGAATCAAAAGATCTTAAATGACAAGCATATAAAGGTTATTTTTTACGAGCAACAGTCATCAAAGGT
This sequence comes from Minisyncoccota bacterium, assembly GCA_018061745.1. Taxonomy (GTDB): domain Bacteria; phylum Patescibacteriota; class Minisyncoccia; order Phycocordibacterales; family JAACPR01; genus JAGOTN01. Next base: position 5,069 of record JAGOTN010000020.1, on the reverse strand, counting down.
TTTCCCAAACACAGATATCAAAGGAGGAATTGCAATAACTTATCGTGACACAAGTAAAAATTTTGGTGAAATTGGCTCGTTTACTAGTCACATGGAACTTAACACAATGCTAGAAAAAGTTGAAAAGTATATAGATTTTAAACCCATGAGTGAGATTATATATTTACAAAATAAATTTAATCTCAAGGTTTTATACAAAGATTATCCAGGTTTCAAAAAAATAATAGGAAGTGCTGGTAAAGAAAAACGTTTAACAACCTCAATATTTGAACAGCTCGGCATTTTTTCGAATGAACCTAAAAATAATGATGACATAAAAATTCTTGGATTAATTAATAATAAACGTGTTTACAAATGGATTTCACATAAATATTTAGAAGAACATTTTAATTTGAATAAAAATAAAGTTTTAATCCCGAAATCAAATGGAAGTGGGTCGTTCGGGGCTCTTGGTGTCCCAATTGTTACAGGTAAAAAAAATGGCCATACTCAATCTTTTTTAAGTATAGGTTCTTTTGAAAATAAGAATGAAGCTGAAAATTTACAGAAATATATTAAAACAAAGTTCTTAAGAACGATGTTGGGCGTACTAAAAATTACACAAGATAATTCCCCTAGAACTTGGCTGAAAGTTCCAATCCAAGACTTCACCAATAAATCTGACATTGATTGGTCAAAATCTATTTATGAAATAGATAAGCAATTGTATAAAAAATATAGTCTTGAGCAAAAGGAGATTGATTTCATTGAAAAGCACGTCAAGCCGATGACATAAAAACCATGCATGCAAGAGAAAGTATTATCGATATCAAAGAGAATAACCTTTTTCGCAAAGGTTCTTTGTTGAAGATTCTACTTATTGATCGTACTACAAAAAAGAATATCATTTGGGCTACAGATTCTTATGAAAAATTTGGAAAAGAATTTTTGTGTGACAAAAAAATTACACCAAAATTAGTAACGGGAAAATATAATTTGCTTATCCAGCCACGCGCTGCTAAAAGTCTAGAAGAACAGCGTCATCGTACAAAAGATAAGGCTGAAGTTTTTACGCCATTAAATGTTGTTGATCAGATAAATAAGTCAGTTGATACTGTGGTTACTAAAAACAATTGGCAAGAATATGTAAAAAAGTTAAAACTTGAAATCACGTGTGGGGAAGCGCCGTTTATTGTGAGTCGCTATAATCCGACATCAAATACTGGTAAGTTTATTAAACTAGAAAATCGTGTTGGTTTTTTAGATAAAAAATTAAAAGTTGTTTCTAAGTATTGTGATAATAAAAAAGAATGGTTATTCTGGGCAAAAGAAGCTTACAAATCCAGTTATGGTTATGAGTGGCAGGGCGACAATGTATTACTTGCACGTGAGAATTTACTCTATACATTGATTGATTATTATCAATTTAAGTTTGACCAAAAACCATCACTAAAAATACAAGAAGAATTTGCAGAAATTATAAGTTGGAACATTTTCCAGATGGATGGTTTAAAATATGTAGTGCCTATGAGCTGTAAATCTGACTCTATTACGCAGGCGACAATTTATTCAGGTTCAACTGTTGTTTTAGAAAAAGAATGTGAAGGATGCAGGCTTAATAATCCTGAAATACACAATGGTGATTATTCCAAAATTATGGATTGGAAAAGAAATAAGACTATAAGATTTGTAGATCTTATTAAGTATATCTAATAAATTTTATGAATCATGCATATTATAAAAAAATTGATAGATCTTTGCTTGAAGGCTGGGTTATTATTCCAAAGGAATATGAAAGTGATTTTTTGCATGGTAGTGAAATAAAACCAAGCACTTCCAGAGATATTAAAATTAAATATAAAAATAAATCTTTTAAAGCAAAGTTGTATCATGTCAATCGAAAAAATAGTAATAATGTTTATCAATTACGTTGGGATGGCGATAAAGCCCTTTTGTCTGCAATAAGAAAAGATTTTATAAATAGCTATGTGATACTTAAATCCCAAAAGGAATTACATGAAAATACTAGTGGGGGACTAAAGAAATTTAGAGGTCATATGGATGCAGGGAATCAGGAAGTGTTAACTTTGAAGTCAGTTTCTGTTAACGAAATACTTATTGAGCCATTTATTCAAATTACGACGGAGTGGAATACTCTTTTTGAAAGATTAGCAGATGCTAATGTTTTTGGATGGATTTTTGAAAAAGATAAAAAATATTTAATTTCCAGAAGTACGGGCTGGTATTCATATAAGGAATTATCAAAACACTCTGAGCAAGTAAGTGTTATATATTATTTAGTTAATACAACTAAAAAATTATTATATATTGGTAAAGCTGAGAATTTTGGCAACAGGGTAAAGCACGGCAGGGATCATCAAGGCATGTCCGGCGATTGGGATATGTTTCGCTACGATATCATTCGTCCAGAATTTTCTAATATTTTAGAACGAATAGAAGATCATACAATTAGATCTTTTGCTTCAGTGTTAAAAAATACTCAATCTTTTCCTAGTTTAGATATAAGTTCTTATAAATTAGTGAATAAGAATTGGAAGAGATTGTAGTATTACTAATATAAAAACTCTTTAAAATTTTAAGTAATCATAGAACAAACGATAGGGATTTTTATTCAAATAACATTTAAGTTAAGGTTAAATAAATAATGGAAGATTTAATTAAATTAGATAAAAATCAAATAATAAAAGATAATAATAAAAAAGGAGGAAGCCCATTGCTCGTACTTGGATTAATACGGAATGATATATCTGATTTAATTTATCTACACGATCTATTTATTAAGGATAGTGTGGACGTAAAAAATTTAGTTAACTCTAGGTCAGGCCAATACGCAGGCAGAAAGATATATGTTATCAGACTAATTTTAAGTCACTATTACGAATTTTTAGTTTTTTTAGATAAAAAGAAAAAAGAGATTAGCTCTGACGATCAGTTAAAAAAGATTTTTAAAATATTAAATAAAGATGACTTGGAATTGTGGAATCATTTCATTTCGCTTTCTTCTCAAATAGAAGATAAAAAAATAAAGACCACCGATAAAAATATTAACACTGAACTTAAAGTTGCCCTTCTTGCTAAGTCTATAAGAGGTGGTTTAACTTTTCATTATTGGCACGCTTCGGTCCATATAAATAAAGGCTTTAAAACGGCTTTTACTGATGATGAAGAAAACTCTAATAATAAATTTCCTTATGCAACAGAAGAGCGTTCTGTTTACAAAGATAGGGCCTATTATATTGATTTATCTATGCAAAAATATTTAGAGAAAGAGGTGTCTTTAAATGAAGATATTTTTTTATTTGAAAAAAGTATTGTAAATACAATATCAAATGTTAACTTAATTTTGAATAAAATTTTAAATAATTATCATAAGAACATAAGTTTATAAACTTATGTAAACTATTTATGAAACATAAAACAAAAAAAATGGGCTGAGGGTTTACAGAAAGAGATTTATTTGAAGTGGAAAAAGTCATTTTAAAACTAAAATGGTAGAATTAAACTATGAAATCAATAAGTAGTAATTCGGTTGCGATTGCTGGAGAATTTGCTGTACTGTCTCAGCTTACAATGCATGAATATGATGCAAACATGACATTGGGTAATACTAAAAGCGTTGACATATTAGCTTCAAATCAAAAAACGGGTAAATTATATAAAATCGAAGTAAAAACTAATTTAAAAGATGCTCGGTCAAAGCCGTCTGCTTCAAAAATTTTTGGTAGTTCAGTTAGTGAATGGATGTTGTCTAAAAAGAATGAAAAAGTAAATGACCCAAATTTGTTTTATTGCTTTGTAAATGTAACAAAAAACACTAATGAATTTAAATTTTATATTGTGCCTAGTAAAGTTGTAGCTCAATATGTAAAAGACGAGCACCAACTTTGGCTAAGTGAAAAGAAGAAGGAGGGTAAGGTTGTAAAGGATACAGACATGAGAACTTTTAGATTAGGTGTTAGTGGTGAAAAATATAAAATAAAAACTCCAATTGCTGAAAAATACGAAAATAATTGGGATATGAAATAATTATTTTGTTTCGCAGTGCCGTCCTTGAGAGTGACATCAAACAAGTATGAAAAACTCCCCTTATTGGTTGCGGTGTACTTTATGTAATTTAGCGCTACAATAAACCCATATATGCCAATCAACAAAAAAACAAAAATAATAATAGCGAGTGTGGGGGCTGTGGTGGTGACAGTGGTGGTGATTTTGTATCTATCTGTTTGGAGATGGGACACTGTAACTTATACAACTAATGACTTCTCAGATGATTATGTTTCTTTTGACGATCCTGCCTGTAATGTTGCGGGGATAGATCTACACGGAGAACTTCGGACATATGTTACCGAAGATGACTCAGTTTATGACTTTGCTTCTGCAGAATACATACTGTCTGATTTGGAATATGCCGTGGATTTGGAAAACATAGAAGCAATATTGCTTGAGATAGATTCATACGGCGGATCTCCTGTGGCATCCGAAGAGCTCGCCAATTTTATAAAGACAATAGACAAACCTGTGATCGCGATGGTTCGCGAGGCGGGCGCCTCTGGTGCGTACTGGGTTGCTTCTAGCGCCGACAAAATCTTTGCTTCAGAGATATCTGATATTGGAGGAATTGGAGTAACGATGTCATATGTTGATTATTCGAAGTCCAACATAGATCTTGGCTATACTTGGAACTCACTCTCAACCGGTAAATACAAAGACGCGGGAAGTATGGATAAACCTCTAACTAGAGAAGAGCGAGCGCTCTTCGAGCGAGACTTGCGCGTGATCCACGAAAAGTTCATCAAGGAAGTTGCAACAAACAGGGGAATGAGTGTAGAGGCTGTAACAGCACTCGCTGACGGCTCGACTGTGCTCGGCGGGACAGCAAAAGAGCTTGGACTCATCGACGAGATTGGATTCCTAAAAGAAGTAGAGAGCTATATCGAAAAAGAATACGGCTTCAAACCAGAGGTTTGTTTCTAGTGGGTAACTCAACTCGAGACGAAAATATGATTAAGACGGAAAAGATAAAATAAAACAATGAAAATACACAAAAGACATGAGCACAACTTACCTGG
>JAGOTN010000003.1:32925-36406 GCA_018061745.1 Minisyncoccota bacterium | reverse complement strand
CCGATTGAGAGATTCATAAATTATTTCTGTTGCTCCATCATCAACTTCTGGATTTCATCTTTGTGAGACATAAAAACAGACATTGAGGCGGTTTGTTTTGGGATGCCATTTTTGATTTTAACTTTAATTTCTTCTGAGATTTTTTCAAAAAGTTTTGGATTCTTTTCAATCATTGTAATAATCATCTCTTGTTGTTCTTTTGGAAGCTGTGCCAATTGGCGCTTCAACATTGCTTTCATTAAAAAATTCATAGGACGAAATAGTAGCAAATTTAATTGATAATCTCAATACTCTTTTCGCCTTCTTCACCAAGTCCTGGAGCTTCGTATTTAATAGGTTCTTCACCTAATCTTTTCTTTAATTGAGCATTCTCTCTCAAAATAGATCTGGCTCGCCAATTATCAGCGATAGCTCTCGGCAAGAAAATAATCATTCCTACCAAAAACCCAAGAAGCATTGAAGCGATGATTAAAATAGCCAATGAACCTGTTAATTCATTTCCTAAAAAACGAACAGTTACTGTTTCATTATTTTGAAACGCAAAGAAAACTGTTAAAGCGGCAACTAAAAACCCTGAAATAAATGAAAACATGCTTTATATTATAACAAATTATTTTAAATAATACCGAACATTCTTTTTATGTGCCTCATATGTTGAAGCGCAATGAATTACACGATTTCTATCATGTAAATAAAATAAACATTTTGTGTCATCTGGATCTAATGCGGCTTCTATTGCGGCTATTCCTGGATTTGCAATCGGTCCCGGAGGAAGACCGTCAATTTTGTAAGTATTGTATGGAGATTTAAGATATTTATCTTCAGATTTCACTTGTGGCCACCAACCTTTTTTTTCATCTCCTTTTACATATTGTAATGTTGCGTCAATTTGCAAAGGCATCTCTTTAAAAATTCTATTCCAAATAATTCCTGAAATTAATTTCATATCATTTTTTCCAGCGGCTTCTCTTTGTATTAAAGAAGCTATTGTCATCACTTGATTTAAATTTAAAATTTTTGCATCTGGTTCTTTTTCTGTTTTTTCAAAAACATCTTTCATTGCTTCATCTAATTTATTTTCCATCAATTGTTTTATATCTTCAACAGAATCATCTTTATGAACTAAATATTTTCCAGGAAACAAATAACCTTCTCCTCCTTCTAAAATACAAATATCTTCAGGCATAGAAAATTCTGCTTTTTGTTCTTCTGTCCAATTTAATTTTTTAGCAAAGACCTCTGCTATTTCTTCTTTTCGCAAACCTTCAATGACAGCGACATATTTATACTCAGGAGAAGCAAGTGCTGCCAATAGACTAAAAGGCCCCATGTCTTGAGATAAAACGAAACCACCAGATTCAAAATCAAAGCCTAATTTAAAGGCTAGTTTTGCAATTAGATAAGATGCGCTGTTTGATATATATCCTCGATCATTTAATTCATCTAAAATTTCAACACCTTCTTTATTTTCAGGAACGACAATAATACTTTCTTCTTTTTTTGAATTCATGGCATAGAAAATAGCAAAAATTAAAAGTAACGGAACAAACCACTTTAATATATTTTGAATTTTTGCAGAAATCCTCTCAGCCATTTACTTAATTATTATAACAGCTGAAATAAAGAAAAAAGCAGCGCCGAAGGCGCTGCCGTGTATAATTCATTAATCCCAATATGCACCAGGATTTTTCCAATCAGGATAATTTTCATCGAGCCAATCAATTGCTTGCTGTTTAGCTTTTTTAATTGCTTCAAGACGATCTTCTAAACTAAATGAAGATAAATATGTCACAGAAACTGAATGAACAACCTCATGTAACTCAAAAACTTCAACAGCAATTATTTTTTCAGCACCAACATTTTTTGTTTTGTGCATAAAATCAAACTTAGTAAAAAGATTAACCCAGTTAATGCCTGGACACATCATAATGCTTGCACGAGGTCTTTCTTTTTTATCTATAAGAAGAAAAACATAATCATCTTCTGCTGGTACAATTTTCCAATTTGAAGGTAAATTCACAACCTCCAATTTATTACCGTCTATTTCAATCTCATTAAAAGTAAATCCCAAAGACTTCAAAATCTTTGGATAATCAAACTTATTTTGAGGATCAGCATGACAGCAAATTTTTTTCGGCAAAGAAGGTAGCTGGTTCATATTTAAAGATTTCCATGCAAATTTAGCATAAAAAATATTAAAAGTAATCTAGCCTAATTTCTCGCAATTTTCTGAGCAAAAACCCTTCTTCTCTGCATTTCTACAATCCAAACAACAGATAACATGATCGTTGCATTTTAAATTCGCGCAATTTATAAAATCATCAGAAAGATTTTCACATCGAATACATTTTCCAATTGTTTCTTGCTTTTCAGTTTGCATTGTTATCCTATTATCAAAAACATAAAGTTTCCCTTTGAAATGTTTTCCAGGGTGGCGATCTAAATATGTTGCCATCCCTCCCTCGAGTTGATACACATCATTAAAACCTTGCGCCACTAAATATCCAGACGCCTTTTCACATCTTACTCCACCAGTGCAAACAGTAATTAATTTTTTATCACGAAACTGCTCAATCTTTGGAATAATTTCTTGTAGATCCGAAAAAGTTTGCATTCCCGGTAAAATTGAATTTTCAAAATGACCAACTCCGTATTCATATTCATTTCTCATATCGACTAAAACAAAGTCTTCTTTATTTTCATACCATCTATCTAATTCTGTTGGATCCAATCTTTTTCCTGTAACAATATTCGGATCAATATCTTTTTCACCAAGATGAGAACTCACAATTTCATCACGAACTTTTATTGAAAGTTTTGGAAAAGCGTCACCTATACCTGCACTTTTTTTGAAAACAATATCAGCAAAACGAGAATCATTTTTCATTGCATCAATATATTTTTCAGTGTCTTCGGTTAATCCTTCCACCGTTCCGTTAATTCCCTCTTCTGCAAGAATAATTCGCCCTTTTAAATTTAGGCTTTTACAAAGTACACGATGAGAATCCATCAATTCCTGAGGATTTTCAATTGGTACGTATTTATAATAAAGAAGAATTGTGTGGGACATATATGGCTTATATAAAATCATTTTCGGACCCAATACGCAATTATTTTAAAAGAAAAAAGACCAGCGTTAACTGGTCCTGATCACAGGAATCGGAACTATAAAAAGATCTGATTCTCTGCCTTTGTTATTTCCCACAAAGTTGAGAACTTTCACTCCAGAGATTCTATTGAAAACCTCCAGATTATCACGCACAACATCCATTTGAAGGGATGTATCAAAGTGAAAATCTGAGATTGTTTCTTCTCTCTTTTGATTCTTCAAGATTCTTACACGAACAAGATCCAGTGCCTGTTCAAAGGCAGTCTTTTCTTCTTCGTGAGTGAATGTGATTCTCACGTGGTCTCCGTCCCAGGTGTGTTTAAACAATTTTACTGGTGCCATGTGTTGTTGGGGTTTGAGATTTTACTTCGT
>JAGOTN010000003.1:12034-32825 GCA_018061745.1 Minisyncoccota bacterium | reverse complement strand
TTGTAGTTTTGTGGACCTGACAGGATTCGAACCCGCTGCCTCCTCAGTGCAAATGAGGCGCTCTACCAATTGAGCTACAGGCCCATGTTTATGGGTAAAAAGTATTCTACCCTACTTTTTTCTAGTTGCAAGGTCTAAAACATGGTCCAAAAAATCATCGTATTTTGTTCCACAAGCCCCAAGAGACTTGCAGATCAAAGAATTTTCACCAAGTCCAGGTAGAGAGTTTGTTTCTAAAATAAACACCCCTCTTTTTGGATGAACAATAAAATCACTTCTAGAATAGTGTCTTAGTCCCAATCCCCTGTGCGCAGCAATTGCAGATCTCTGAAGAACTTCATTTTCTGCTTTTGAAAAACATCCAGGGCAAATATTTTTTATCTCTGCATTCAACTTTGAATCGTAATCAAAAAATTCTTTTCCTTCTGGCAAAACAATTTCTGTTGGAAAAAGTGGGTACAATTCTTGATTTCGAAAATTTTCAATCACACCAACAGTCGCTTCTTTACCTTGTATATATTCCTCAACTAAAACTTTTTCTGTGTGAACAAAAAGTGCAGACAAAGAATCTACTAGTGATTTAAAATCTTTCACAATAACAATACCCAAAGAAGAACCTTTATCCAGGGGTTTCAAAATAAGTGGCATTGGCATTTTTCTAAAAACTTCATACGCAACTTTTTCTATGTCATATGTTTTTTCAACAATAGCAGCAAGTGGTGTCTTTAATCCTAAATTTTCAAAAACACTTCGGGCGTGATCTTTTCGAATTGATTGCATTGCAGACAAAGCTTTTGGTCCTGTAAAAGGAACATTGATTTGTTCTAGAATTTGTTGAACCCTTCCGTCTTCACCATATTCGCCGTGCATCGCATTGAAAACAACATCTACATTGGACAAAACTTCCGCAGGAGAAACTAAAATTCCGTTGTAATACCAGTCGCCGTGCATATCGATAACAACATCCAAAACTTGATGTCGATTACGCAAATTTTCCACAACAGACTTCCCTGTCTTTAAAGAAATTTCGTATTCACTTGATGGCCCCCCACGAAGCACTGCGACTTTGTATTTCATGTGGAATATTATATCACTAAAATTTATTTTGAATTACAAATTTTCGTTCAAAAACATTTTTAAATCATCCAAATCTTTTAATTCATTATCATAGAAATAAGAAGTAATGCCGATCGATTCAGCAGATTCTACGGCATCTTGATTATGTTCAAAATAAATAACGTCTTCGGGTGTTAACACATATTCTGTAAGTAGGGTTTCAAAATAAACTGGATTAGTTTTGTCTGGATTATGCTTCATTGTAAAAACTGGATAAGGCACATTATCTAAACCAAAATTTATTATTTGTTCATCGTCGGCATTAGTAACAATTATCTTGTGATTTTCATATGTTTCAAGTAAATCAAACATTTCTTGAAATTTCACAAATTGCCCTGATTCATTTTCAATGATTGAAGTATCGACTGCGTCTACTAGTATTGTTTTCATATGTTTATATTAACGGTTCAAATAATTTCTTTAATTCTTCGTATTTATTAGAATCTAACAAAGCTTCATACAATTCAGATGCCACCTCCTTATCCATAAAAGTTTTATCCCGCGCAATTTGTAAAAATTCATCAAACGTAAATTCTTTAAGTTCAATTTTTTCTCCACAATCAAGATTTTGTCCATGAACCTTCTTGCAACCCTTTGCAATAAAAACATAAATTGCCCAGTCAATTTTTGATTGAGGTTGTTCTGATTTCCAAAGTATCCATTCACTTGCGGTATAACCTGATTCTTCTAAAAGCTCTCTCTTAGCTGCTTCCAAAATATCTTCACCTTCGTCGACTCTACCTCCACAAGATCCAACAAAAATAGACTTTCCGGGTTGTTCTTGTTTTGTAAGTAAAACTTTTCCATCATCTAGCACTGGAAAAATTACAACAGTATCTGGTCTTTTTACCTTTTCAAAAGTTTGCGTACTTCCATCATACATTTCTTGTTCCCATTGATAAACATCAAATATTTTTCCTTTGAAAACAATTTCTGCATTTTCAGGAATTGGTTGCATTGATTTTGGTCTTTCTATTTTCATATCCTAAAATTCTATCATTTTTGTTTATAAGAAGCTCTGCGCTGTTTTTGCCTATAAAAATCTATCGCGAATCTGTGGGCCTCATTGTTCACAAGCAAAATACTTCGTTTGTATTCTTTTATAATATTTTCGTCGCCCAAAAGACTTTGTGGCTTGTGTGCTTCATTTTTTACAACACCAACTACAGGAATATTTTTGCCCGCTTCTTTCAAAATTTTTAAAGCTCGGTTTCTTTGAGCAACACTTCCGTCCACTATAATCAAACTCGCATCTGGCCATTCTGTGTGCGCGAGCCGGCGTGACAAAATTTCTTCTAGAGATCCAACATCATCGCCGCGAGCGGCTTTTCTTAAAATAAATTTTCGATATGCAGATTTTTGCACAGCACCGTTTTCCATTACAGTCATCACGCCAACAGAATTTTTCCCGGACAAATGTGCTGCGTCATATGCTTCAATTCTAAAACCAGAAACCTCTTCATTATCATGCTTCAAAAGAGAAACATCTTTAATATGATTCAATGCAAATATTTGATTCCGTTTCTTTGCAGCACCTTCAAAATCCTGCGCCTTCGCAAGTGCTTTCATTTCTTTTTCAAGTTGTTTATTCAATTCTTTCTTCTTTCCTTTAAAAAACAATTTTATGTGACGCAGATTACTTTTGTATTTCACAACAGCTTCTTTATCCGCAGTGTCAGGATTTAAACCAAGCTGTCTGTATAATCTTGAATCAGATTCATCTGATCTAAAAGGAAAAATTTTTCTAATAATTTTCAAAGCCTCACGCAATTGCATTTGAGAAGGAAAAGGTCCAAAAACTTCTTGATAACCTTTTGGATCGAAAGAAAGTGTTCGTCCACGCTCGATGAGTACACGTGGAATTTTTTCTTTTGTAATAACCACAAAACTGTAACTCTTATTATCTTTTTCTTTTGTGTTTGCTAGAGGTTGAAACTTTTTTATTAAATCAGCTTCGAGAATCAAAGCTTCCAAAACAGAATCAGTTTGAGTGAACTCCATATTGTCGGCTCGAGTGGCCATATCTAAAATCAAAGCACCTCGGGTTTTCAATAAATCATTTGAAAAATAACTTCGCACTCGGTCACGAAGAGATGTCGCCTTCCCGATATATAAAATATTTTTCCCATGCATAAAACGATACACACCAGGTGCATCTGGGAGGTTTATTTTTTTGAGGTCGATTAGGTTCATAATTGACTTTTTTGCAATTTATTGTATCAATATAACAGAAAATTTCTTTTAAACAATCGACCAAATTAATCAGAGATGAGCGAAAATGAAGTAGTAGAAGATGGTGTTGAGGCAAAACCAAATCATCATCAACATAAATGTTGGGGTTGTGGCACTATTTGGGAGCATTCTAATTTGTGTAAACACAACATCAAAGCACACGAGTGTCCGAAATGTAAAAAGCTACAGGGTTCTCGTTACATTCCAGGAAAAGACAAGATCCAGGCGAGACAACATCCTGGTCCTGATGAATTTTTTGGATGAAAAACATCAGTTTGCCAATTTATTTTGGCAAACTGTTTTTATTTACCTCTTATGTCTCCTCGGTTTCAAAACTCTCTTCAAGTATTTTCCTGTGTATCCTTTGTCAGAATCCGCAACTTGTTCTGGAGTTCCCTTTGCAACGATTTTTCCACCACCAGAACCACCTTCGGGACCAATGTCGATAATATAATCTGAACATTTAACGATATCCAAATTGTGTTCAATCACAATCACTGTATTTCCTTTGTCCACAAGCACTTGCAAAATATCAATCAGTTTTTTCACATCTTCATAATGAAGTCCGATTGTTGGTTCATCCAAAATATAAATTGTTTTTTGAAGATGCGCTCGATAAAGTTCCGAAGAAATTTTCACACGTTGTGCTTCTCCACCAGAAAGAGTTGTCGCAGATTGACCGAGTTGTAGATATCCAAGTCCAACTTCGTTCAGTGTGAGCAGTCGATCTGAAATTGAAGGAATGTCCTGGAAAAATTCCATCGACTCCTCAACTGTCATTTGTAAAACTTCATAAACATTTTTTCCTTTGTATTTCACTTCAAGAGTTTCTTTTGTAAATCTTTTTCCATTACAAATATCGCAAGGTACATAAACTGTCGGCAAGAAATGCATCTCCACAGCAATCTCTCCATTACCCTGACAAGCTTCACATCTTCCACCTTTCACATTGAAAGAAAATCGACTTGGTTTCCAACCTCGATATCGTGCTTCTTCTGTCTCGGCAAACATATCTCGAATATGTGTCCAAGCACCTGTATATGTCGCAGGGTTTGAGCGCGGAGTTCTTCCGATTGGAGATTGATCAATTAAAATTGAACGACCTAAATATTCTGAACCAGAAAATGAAGTACAGTTTTCTGTTTTCGCAGCGCGATATTTTCTATCCAATCTTGTTTGCAGGTTTTTATACAAAATTTCATAAACAAAAGAAGATTTTCCAGAACCAGAAACTCCTGTCACAGCAACAAGTCTTCCAAGAGGAATTTCCACATTCATATTTTTAATATTGAAAACATTTCCACCTTTAATTGAAATATGCCCGCGAGGTTCGATTCTTCTGCTGGCAGGAAGTTCAATTTCTTTATCACCTCGCAAATAATCCAATGTCACAGAACCAGAAGGATTTGTTTTTGCAGATAAAAGTTTTTCCAAATCATCCGCTACAACAACATGTCCTCCATGAACTCCAGCCCCAGGCCCAATATCAACAAGATAATCAGATGCAAAAATAGTATCCTCATCATGTTCAACTACAATGATTGTGTTTCCTAAATCTCGAAGATCCAAAAGTGTTTGAATTAATTTATCATTATCTTTTGAGTGAAGTCCGATCGTTGGCTCATCTAAAACATACAAAGCACCCACAAGACCAGAACCAAGCTGTGACGCTAGACGAATTCTTTGTGCTTCTCCTCCAGAAAGTGTATTAGCGCGACGATCTAATGAAAGATATTCAATTCCAACATCTTCCATAAATTTCAATCGTGCTTCAATTTCTCGTAAAACAACTTTTGCAATTTCTTTTTCTGTTTTTGTTAATTTTAATTCTATGAAAAAATCTACCGCCTTTCCGATTGAAAGCGCTGTTAGATTTACAATATTTATTTTGTCTTCTGGATTTCCAAGATAAACCATCAAAGCTTCTGGACGAAGTCGCGCACCGTGACATGTCTCACAGCTTTCATCACCAAAAAAATGTTTTGTACCAAGACCATTACATTCAGGACAAGCTCCGTGTGGTGAGTTGAAAGAGAAAAGTCTCGGTTCAATTTCAGGAAAAGAAAATCCATCGTACGGGCACATAAATTTTGAAGACATCAATCTTTCTTCATTTGGTGTAACAATTTTTATCAAACCATCTGTTTCTGCAATAGATTTTTCAATTGCATCAGAAAGTCTTTCTCTCATATCTGGAGATTTGCTTTTAATATCACTGATGAAAAATTCATCAATCATAATATCGATATTGTGTTTTTTTGTTTTTGTTAATTCAATTCTGTCTCGAAGTTTGTGAACTTTTCCATCGATACGAACTTTCTCATATCCTTTTCCAAGATAGTCGTATAGCATTTGATAGTATTCTCCTTTTCTTCCCACCACTACCGGCGCAAAAATTTGAACTTTAATATCATCAACATCAACACCCATTACATTTTTAGTGTCTTTAGAAACATCAACGTCTTGAACATTTTTAATAATTGTTTCTAGAATTTCTTCATTTGAAAGTTTTTTAATTTCTTTTCCACAAACTAAACAATGAGGCTTCCCTACACGAGCAAAAAGAATTCGCATGTAATCGTAAATTTCTGTGATTGTTGCAACTGTTGAACGTGGATTATTTGAACGAGATTTTTGATCAATTGAAATCGCAGGTGAAAGTCCAACTATTTCATCAACATCTGGTTTTTGCATTTGTCGCAAGAATTGTCGTGCGTATGCAGAAAGAGATTCGATGTATCGTCTTTGTCCTTCGGCAAAAATAGTATCAAAAGCAAGGGAAGATTTTCCTGAACCAGAAAGTCCAGTGAAAACCACCATTTTGTTTCTTGGCATTTCAACAGTGATATCTTTCAAATTGTGAGTTCGCGCTCCACGAACAATAATTTTGTCAGATTCTCTTTTATTCAAATTTTGTGCTTTTTTTGCGTTCATTTTAAATAAAAAATTAAATAAAAATTTCTCTGTTAAATAAAACAGATTTATGATTTTAGCAAATTTTTAGACAAAATACTAGGGTTTAAAAAAGAAAAAAGCCTCAGATTTGAAGCGCGACTAAACGCGCGCCTCAAACCCGTAGGCTTGTTGGTCACTGTGCAGCAACTTGAGTTCCTTGGAACTCCAGATGACCTTGACTCACGCCATCGCCGTAATGTCCGGAAACTCCTTCCATGTCTAATCCTTCACGAAGAAGCACGTCGATCATTGGACTACGTTTCCATCCGAGTTTATCAACAACATCGAGAGCCATGACAGCTGTCGATTGTGTTGCGTCGATGTTAATGATGGGACTTTTGTGTCCACGGAGCATTCGGTCCATGATTGCGTAAACGCCTTCTTTTCCGGAAACACCGTCACGAGCTTTGAGCCACTCAATCAACCTGCCATCGATACGCGCATTGACTTCGTTGATACTTCCCTTCTCATCAGGACGTAACGTACCAGCGGCGGCATTTTCCAACCAACGTTTTTGCATCCTCAGTTTTGCGATAGGAGTTGGAACGTTGAGCTTTACGAAGCGTGTACCTTCAGTGAGCAATCCTTCTTCCTGAAAGAAATTGATCAAAAGAGGCATCTGTTCTGGAACGCGACCCGCACCGTCGAGGATCATGTGCAGATCTTTATCGTAATCATACAAGCCATGCTTGATGAGACAATCCACCAATTTGTTATGAACATCTTGGTTGTCCTTGATCATCTGCCCATCCGACCGTCCACCTTTGAGAATTTCAGAGGTGGAGACCGGAATCAACCTCGGAAAAGCCATCTTCAAAAGATTTGAGAGGGTGCCTTTTCCACATCCAACACAGCCAACAAGAATAATGAATTCACGCATAATAACAACATTTGATTTGAATTAACGAACTTTTTTTAGAATTTCCCACAACATAAAATGCATAGGGTCCAATGAAGAACACTATCACCACACCATATTTTTGGCAATATGCAAACCTGTTTATAAAAACCTATGCTTTCTTCTCCTTATCTTCTTTTGGCTTCAAAAATTTCTCTTTAATTAAAATAATTTCATCTCGCAAAATCGCTGCGGTTTCAAAATCTAAAATTTTCACAGCACCTTCAATTTGTTTTTCTTTTTGTCGAATCAGTTGCTCTGGTTTTTTCTGTGCAATTTTCATATCCATATCCAAAAGTTTTGAGACAGCTTTTTGATGATCACTCGACATTGTTTCAGTGATGTTTCTGATATGTTTCAGAATTGTTTTTGGTGTGATGCCATGTTTCGCATTGTATTCAAGTTGAATATTTCTTCGTCGATCAGTTTCATCAATCGCACGTCTCATTGAACCTGTTACCTCATCAGCATAAAGAATCACACGTCCATCAACGTTTCTAGCAGCTCGTCCAATTGTTTGAATCAGCGCAGTTTCACTTCTCAAAAATCCTTCTTTGTCTGCATCTAAAATTCCGATTAAAGTAACCTCAGGCATATCCAAACCTTCTCGCAACAAGTTCACTCCAACTAAAATATCGTAATCACCTTTTCTAAATTGCGTAATAATTTCAATTCGCTCCAGCGCTTTAATATCACTATGTATATAAATTGATTTTATTTTTTTGTCGGTCAAATAACTCGCAAGATCTTCCGCCATTTTTTTAGTTAGAGTTGTCGCAATAACTCGTCCACCTTTTTTAATTGCAGCTTCAGATTCTTTGATAAAATCCGCAACCTGACCTTTGTATTTTCCTTTTTCTGTCACAGGCTTCACATCAACAATCGGATCAACAAGACCAGTTGGACGAATCACTTGCTCGACAATGTTTGTTGAGTGCTCAAGCTCGTATTTTCCTGGAGTCGCTGTTGTATAAATTGTTTCTGGCATCTTTTTTTCAAATTCATCAAATTTCATCGGACGGTTATCCATAGCGCTCGGAAGACGAAATCCGTGAGCAACAAGCGTCTCTTTTCTAGATCTGTCACCGTTGTACATTCCACCAATTTGAGACACTGTCACATGAGATTCATCAATAACTAAAAGAAAATCAGAAGAACCATCTTTCTTTTTTGGAAAATATGAAATCAAACTGTCCGGTGCTTCACCTGGTTTTTTTCCAGAAAAATGTCTTGAATAGTTTTCGATTCCGTTTGTGTATCCAACTTCACGAATCAAAGCCAAATCATATCGAGTTCTTCTCTTCAATCTTTCTGCTTCCAAAATTTTTCCTTCTGCATCTAAAACTTTTAATCTTTCTTCAAGCTCATGTTCAATTGTTTTTACAGCCGCAACAATCTGATCTTTGTCTGTAATAAAATGTTTTGCCGGAAAAAAATAAAAGAAATCTAATTCTTCAATAATCGTTCGAGTCACTGCATCAATTTTTGTAATGTGTGCGATTGTATCTCCATCAAAAGTTACGCGCACAATAAATCTTTCAGAAATTGGCATCACTTCAACAGACTGACCAATCCCGCGCACAAGTCCCGGTTTCAAATCTGCATTTGTTCTTGTGTAGTGAATTGAAATTAGTGAACGAACAAAATCCCCTCGCGCCATTTTTTCTCCACGAAGCAATTTCATATTTTCTCTTTCATATTCAGCAGGTGAACCCAAACCATAAATACAAGAAACAGATGCGACAATGATCACATCTTTTCTAGTCAGAAGTGCCTGCGTTGCAGCATGACGCAATCGATCGATCTCTTCATTGATCTGCGCTTCTTTTTCAATATAAGTATCTGTCACCGGCATGTATGCTTCTGGTTGGTAGTAGTCGTAGTACGAAACAAAATAATGCACCGCATTGTCTGGAAAAAATTCTCCGTATTCTTGAGCAAGTTGTGCGGCAAGAGTTTTGTTGTGCGCGATTACAAGTGTCGGTTTTTGAATTTGATTAATAACATTTGCAATCGTGTATGTTTTTCCTGAACCCGTCACACCAAAAAGAGTCTGGTGCTTTTCACCTTTTTTCACACCTGCAACAAGAGATTTAATAGCTTCCGGTTGATCTCCCGCTGGCTCATATGGGGCTTTTAATACAAATTTATCGGACATAAAGTTTTATAAATATAGCATTTTTTCAACCACTTTGACAAACAGATATTTTATGTTATTTTCGGGTGGAAGTAGTATAAAAATTCAACAATCACAAATATAATGTCCACACCATTCACGATTCATGTATCTTACGGTAGCCCTTGGTATGTAGGATTCGATGACCCTAAAGGAGTTTCGAGACTACTTCCCACAAAAAGACGTTTCGGGGAGAAGTTCGGCAGAAAATGGAAACTTACTAACTGCCCGTATATTCACACTGAAAAAAATGTTTTCATCATCAGCAGCGGAAAAGAAGAAGAATTGACCCCAGAGATAGCCACGCAGTGGATGATCGATAATCACAAAAATGTGGAGGATTACCTCGAAAAACTCAATTCTGGCAAACTCAGGCCTTAACACCAAGCTCGTCACTAATCATGACGAGTTTTTATTTATCTATTTTGACAAATACTATATTTTATAGTATCATTTATTGAAAGTTCTTAATGAAAATCGATATTCGGCCTATTGGCTTCTTCGAAAAAACATTAGACATACTTTTTCACCCGATTATGTACACAATAGCGTGGATATCTGGAGGATTCGGTGAGAGTCCTCAGTTGACTCATTACTGGAATAATTTAAAACTCCACAGATCTCTGATACCAGACCAATCTATGATGTGTTTGGTGAAAGGGATTCCTGAAAAGGTACGAAAACAAGGTAATATCTTTCTGAACGCCTTGTTCCACATCCCTTTTCTTGGAGGAGGTAAAAATTATGTAGTCGTGTCACCTGTAAACATACCGGAAGGTGGTTGGTATGCAGGATGGCACAACAAGTATGTCCATGGAGTCTCACGGATTTTGGTTCACACCCCCGTAAGACTTCTGATTGGCCGAGATGACTGTAACTTTATGGGATTTGATAGCGAAGGCAATCAAATTCTTGTAAGAGTAGTCTTTCAAGGAAAAATTGGGGATGATGGTCCCCTTCGTAAACTTCCACTTTTTTAATAATCTCGCCACCATCATTGGCGAGTTTTTTCTTTTAACTTTTATACTTCGCTAAAAAATTACTTTTATACATTTCAAACTTCCCTTCCAAAATTGCTTCACGCGCACCGTCCACAAGATTAATAATAAAATGCAAATTGTGCATTGTTGCAATCACTGCTCCCAACATTTCATCTGCGCGAAATAAATGAGAAAGATATGCCCGAGTGTATTTTTGTGAAATATCAAAATTTAATTCTGGATCTAATGGAGTGTAGTCATCGCGAAATTTTGCATTCTTTAAATTTATTTTTCCGTGCATTGTATAAATAGTTCCTGTTCGTGCGATTCGTGCGGGGTTAACACAATCAAATAAATCACAACCATTTTCAATCGCCATAAAAATATCTTCTGGTTCACCGATTCCTAATAAATGTTTTGGTTTTTCATTTGGCAAAATTTCATTCACCCACTTCACTGCTTGTGACATATCTTCTTTTTCAAAACTTCCACCGATACCATATCCATCAAAATCCATCGCACCGATAACTTGTGCACTTTCTTTTCTTAAAGCTTCAACTCTTCCTCCTTGAACAATTCCAAACAATGCTTGTTTCTCCGCCTGCTCCGGCTTTGAACGATGAAATTCTAAAGATTGTCTCGCCCAACGATGAGTTCGGTCCAATGCCTCAGCTTGATAATGATCTGATTCTCCTGGCGCAGTACATTCATCAAATGCGAAAATAATATCAGCACCAATATTGTGTTGAATATCAATTGATTTTTCTGGAGTGAAATAATGTGCAGAACCATCAATGTGAGAACGAAATGTCACACCGTTTGGATCTATTTGTGCAGGTTTAAAATGTTCAGAAACAGTTCGGCCGTCACGAGTTGATTCTGAAGTTTCTTCTAATTTTAATTCCTCCTCTCCACCTGAAATTTTTTTAATTGTATTTCCAAAAGCAACTCCCAAAGAAAAAACTTGAAAACCACCAGAGTCTGTCATTGTTGGTCCTTGCCAGTTCATGAAGTTGTGAAGGCCACCAGCGGCGCGCAGCCTGTGGTCACCGGGCTCTAGGTATAAGTGATAGGTATTTGAAAGCACGACCTGCGCGCCGGTTTCTCGTATCTGTTCAGGTAGAAGCCCTTTGATAGTTGCTTTCGTCGCCACAGGAACAAAAGCCGGTGTTTTTATCACCCCATGTGCAGTTTCTAATTCCCCAGCTCGACCTAATTGACCTGGGATTTCCTTAACAATTTTGAAATTTATCGGAGATTTCATGTGCGTGTACAATACAATAAAATTCACACTTTGTCATTTTTAAATAAAAACCCGTTACAAAGAACGGGCAGGAAACCGACTCTTCCAGATATAGTAAGGAGTCCAAACAAACTGACTTGTTTTGTCTGGTTGAACTTCTGTATACACCCTTTTATAAAGATGTTTTGGCATCATGGCAAACCATACGTCCACAAAGTAAGTTGTGATAATTCCAGGATAAGAAGTTGATGGAACTGGTCCTTGTACATATCCAGGTCTTTCCCTTAACTTTAGTTTTTCTTCAATCGCCAACTCCTCCTTAAACGCACGGTACACAGCCTCCAGACTACTTTCATTTGGGAGAACCTTTTCGCCAATACTGAATGGTATGTCGCGAGAATATATCTTTCCGTTTGACATAATCTGGTGGACTTCGGTCAGCACTGAATGAAAAGGATAATCAAAGTAGTGGATCACTGCAACTGAACCCAAAGCTGATCGGAACAATTTTCCATCAACCGAAGTCAATTGCGATTCACCAGAATTAAGTTCTTTGAGAAAGTTTTCTAGCGTTTTTGCCTTACCTTTTCCCCACTTATCAAGCGGAATGTCATATGACTCCAAAAATCTACGCAGTTGTTCAATGTTCATAATTTAGTTATTTCAAGACTTATATAACCACTTTCTGCGAAAAAATCAATTTACCGATTCTTTCAGACAAGATACAATATACAAATGTTACCAAGAAAAAAAATTGCTAGAAATTATAATTACACAAATGTTGAACCAATGACTTTTGCAAAGTTGGATGATGAAACTCAAAATCGAATCGATCGTATCGCAGAAGAATTTAAAAATGGTTTTACTCTAATTAAAAACTCTGATCTATCAGTTACGTTTTGGGGATCAGCAAGAATTTCCTCAGATGATCCAATGTATATAAAAGCAGAAAAATTGGCTGCGAGAATTACAACAGAACTAGGTCACGCAATCATTACAGGTGGAGGTCCTGGAATTATGGCAGCTGGAAACTGTGGAGCTTATGACGCAGGAGGAAAATCAATTGGTCTAACAATAAAGCTTCCTTTCGAACAAAAAACTAACCTTTGCCTAACTCATCACATGGATTTTAAATATTTCTTTGCAAGAAAAGTTTGTTTGGCTTTCGCTGCTGAAGCTTATGTTTATTTCCCTGGCGGATTTGGAACTCTAGATGAACTATTTGAAGTTTTAACACTTGTACAAACAAAAAAAATAGAACCGGCTCCAGCGATTATTTTAGTTGGAAAAAAATACTGGAAAGGATTGGATAAATTCATTAAAAAGACTCTGGTAAAAAATGGAATGATAAATACAGAAGATATAAATATATACACCATTACAGATAATGACGATGAAATAATAAATCTAATAAGAAATGCTCCTGTTAGAAAAGATAATATTTAGAATACAAAAAAATACAATACAACGATAACAGAAACCAAAATTGCAATTCCTACTTCTAATTTTTTTTGAGACATAATTAAATTATATTATAAATAAATTAAACTACAAAGTAGCCATTTTTATAGCTTCATTGTTTTGACTAATTGCTTTTTCAATATTTTCACGAACATTGGCTGGGTCTTCAACGCCTTTTATAGTGAATTTCCTATCTGTACCAGCGTTTTGAATAGTTAAATCTCCAAAATTTAAAAATGTTTGAAACATTCCTTGAACCTCAGAATTGATATCTTGAATTCTAGTAAGTCTTGTAGTTGTAATTTCTCTATGGAAAATTCCTCTTTGCTCCACATCTATTAGATTTTTATTTGTAATAATCCAAACATCTAAATAATGATCAGTCCAAATAACAAAAGAAATAACCCATAAAGCTAAGATCCAAATACTATACAAAAATAAAAACAAAACTATCAGTGGCTTATCGCTTTCAATCGCTATTGGTAAAGCTGAAAAAATAGAATATATAAAAATCGGTAAAATCGAACCAACTAAAATCAAAAGAGCGGGCGAAAAAAGAGTAAACCAATGTTTTCTAACTTCAAAAATTACATATTCATCTTTTTCAAAATTGATTGCCATAAATTATAAAAAATCATAAGAGCCTAATAAAAGTGTTGAGATAACCAAAAAAGTTACAGCTCCAATAAAATAAAGGCTCTTTGCAAAAATCTTTTTGTTTCCTTTAATTCCATAATAATTCCAATGATGAACTAAAACCCAACTAATCATACAAAACAAAACAATTACAATCAGCAAAACTCCCCACAAAACTTCGCTAGGAATGTTTATTGCAACAGCAGTAGCTTCACCTTTTTCCATATCCAAAATTATAACATCTTTTAATTCTAGAAATAAAAAAATTCTGGTACAATATGAACATGTCAAAAAACATAAGCACTGAGAGCTATAAAGGCGTACGAGACTTTTTTCCTCAAGATCAATTCATTCAAGATTACATTTTCTTTGTTTGGGAAACTACTTTAGAAAGTTTTGGTTATGAAAAATATCACGCTTCTGTTTTAGAACCAACAGAATTGTATGTAGCAAAATCTGGTGAAGAAATTGTAAATGAACAAACATACAATTTTAAAGATCGAGGAGATAGAGATGTGACACTTCGTCCTGAAATGACACCTACAGTTGCAAGAATGATTGCAGGAAAAAAACGTGAGCTTATTTTCCCTGTGCGTTGGTTTTCAGTTCCAAATCTTTTCCGATACGAAAGACCTCAAAAAGGTCGCCTTCGAGAACACTGGCAACTAAACGCTGATATTTTTGGTATTGAAAATATTGAAGCAGAAGCCGAGATGATTACAATTGCTTATAAAATTCTGAGAAATTTTGGTTTAAGTGATTCTCAATTTGAAATAAAAATTAATGACATCACTCATTTAGCAAAAACTCTTAAAGACGCTGGTTTAAATGAAATACAAATTCACCAATACAAAAAACTTTTAGATAAAAAAGACAAGATTGATAATTTTGATGAAAAAGTAAAAGAACTTTTGGGTCGACCTTTTTATCCTGATATAAAAGAAAGTGAATCTGTAGAGGCACTGCTAAATAAAGCCCGAAACAGAGGCATTTCAAATATATCTTTTTCTCCAAACTTAGTTCGTGGTTTTGATTATTACAACGGAATTGTTTTTGAAGTTTACAGCACCGACCCAGAAAATAATCGTTCTATTTTTGGTGGAGGAAGATATGACAATCTAACTTCAATTTTTGGAGAAGAACCAATCCCTGCTGTTGGTTTTGGAATGGGAGATGTTACAACACGTGATATTTTAGAAACATACGGACTTCTTCCAAACTATGAGTTCCCTGCTATTTTGAGTATTTGCCCTTTAAATGATGCCTTTTATGATTATTGTTCTGAACTCGCTCAAGAATTAAGAGATTCTGGAATTTCTTGTGTTGTTGATTATTCTGGAAAGAAAATTGGCGATCAAATTTCTAAAGCTGTTAAAAAAGGTGTTCAATTTGTTATGTGTATTGGAGAAGAAGAGATAAATAAAAATAAATTCACCATAAAAATAATTAAGACGGGTAAAGAAAAAGCTGTAGCGAAAGGTAAGATTGTTAAATTTGTAGAAAAGAACATCTCACGATAGTATTTAATTTCATTAAAAAATTCAGTCATGAGAAAAATTACATTTGATATTGAAACTACAAACACTTTTCAAGAAGCAAACACAACAGAAGCAAAAGATTTAGATTTAGCTGTGGTTTGTATTCATGATTCTGAAACAGATTTGTACACGCATTATTTTAAAGAAAACCTACATGAGCTTTGGCCTATTATAGAAAAAGCAGATTTGCTAATTGGATTCAACTCAAACCATTTTGATATTCCCCTTTTAAATAAATATTATGCCGGAAATCTTTTTGATATTAAAAGTTTAGATTTGTTGGAAAAAATTCACGCTTCACTTGGACGACGAATTAAATTGGATGATGTCGCACAAGCAACTCTCGGACAAAAGAAAAGTGGAAACGGCCTGGAATCAATTGTGTGGTGGCGAAATGGAGAAATTGATCGTGTAGTGGAATATTGCAAACAAGACGTGAAAGTTACTCTTGATATTTATAATTACGCGATGAAAAACGGAAAATTAAGATATCCAAAAAATAACGCCGGGAAAATGGAGATTGGAGAATTTCCCTTAAACACAGAAGATTGGGAAACTAAAGGTGGAGTGCTTGCGCCTACATTGGGGTTTTAAAAGAAAAAGTGATTGATTATCAATCACCACCGGGCATTTGCCAACTCAACATACGTTCAATTTGCATAAAGTCGCAATCAAACTCAGGATGTCTTTCCAACATTTGAACAACCTCCTCAGCTCCTCTGACAGCACCACGGTCATTTTTGAGAATGCATTCTTTGATATACGCATTCTGAATCAGTTCCGTTGTAGCTACCCAACTTTCCGCAGTGTGAGATTTTCCAGGAGCAATCAGTACTGTTTCATTTCCACGGACAGTGACAAAAACAAACGGCTTTATTTCAGGGTAAATTTTCATTATTTGTTTTAACTATTTCAAGGTAAAACTAACACTTTTTAGGATTTATTCAACAAGACTTAAATTAGGAGCAAAACAACTATTGCTAAAGAGAATCTGTATATAACAAACGCGTTCATCGTATGTTTCTTCAAAAAAGTCACCAAAAAATGGATTGCTAAGAGACCAACAACAAAAGAAGCTAGTGAACCTAACAAAAGCTCTACCCCCACAGAGTCCAGGAGACCTGTAGAGCCTAGATCGAGTAGTTTTTTTATACCTGCACCCAAAAGCACTGGAAATGCTAATACGAAAGAAAATCTTGTGGCTTCTTCCCTTTTTAATCCTAAAAATAATCCTCCAGAAATTGTCATTCCGGATCTAGAAAATCCGGGAATTAAAGCGAGTGCTTGAAAAAATCCCACACCGATTCCGCGCTTCACATTTAAATCTAAATTTTGTTTTGCAAATCTTTCTGCAAAAAACATTATCAAACCTCCAACAATTAAAGTCATCGCAACTAAAAAAGAACTTCGAAAAATTGTATCCATTTTATCTTCCAACAAAAATCCAATCACTACAGCAGGGATTGTTCCAAGTATCACAGCTTTCAATAAAATTAATTCTTTCGTTTCAATAAATTTTCCTGAAATAAATTTAAAAAAGTTTTTTGCCAGCGTAAAAATATCTTTTCTGAAGTAAACGAGTACTGCAAAAGTTGTAGCCAACTGAAGAACAGAATCAAAAGCCAGTCCATAATCAACCTGCATTCCTAAAATATCTCTAGCCAAGATTAAATGCCCCGAAGAAGACACCGGGATAAACTCTGTGGCACCCTGTACTATGCCCAAAATGACTGAATTTACTATTTCCATAGGGTTTTGTTATAATATCCTAGTTATAATAACACAGTAAAATATGAACGAAAATAAACTTTTTGTACCAGTTTCAATAGTAGTAGCGGGTTTGATTATCGCAGGTGCGGTTTTCTTTACTCAAGACAAAGGTGCAAATAATAATATTGCCAAAGAAGACGATACACAAATAAAAGTAGAAGTAGATCCAGTGACAGAGAAAGATCACATCATTGGTGATATAAATGCAGAAATTGTTATCGTTGAATATTCAGATTTTGAATGTCCTTTCTGTTCAAACTTTCACAAAACAATGGATCAAATAATGACTGAGTATTCATCAACAGGAAAAGTTGCTTGGGTTTACAGACATTTTCCATTAGATCAGATTCACAAAGATGCTAGAACAGCATCTGAAGCTTCTGAGTGTGTGGCAAGCATAGGAGGAAATGATAACTTCTGGAAATTTGCAAAATTATCTTTTGATAATGCTCCAACTTCATTATCAAAAGATAACTTGAAAGCAAATGCAATTTCACTAGGAATCAACGAAGGAGAATATACTTCATGTGTTGATAGTGGAAAATTCCGAGATTTAGTAGAAGAAAATTATCAAAGTGGTCTTAAATTAGCTAAGAATGATAAGAACTTCGGAACACCTTACTCTGTTGTAATTTCAAAGAAAACAGGTGCACAAGTTACAATCCCTGGAGCGCAATCATATACAGTATTAAAACAACTTATTGATGCCATCCTTGCAGAAGAACCCGCACAAAACTAAATAGAACTTAATCGTTCATAATATTGCGAAGGGCGCAGAATTCACATTCTGCGCTTTTGCATTTCTTGTCCCAAAAATCAAAATTATAAATAGATCTCAAAGATTCTGTTAAAGTTTCTTTTAATTGCTCAACATTTTCTGAAGTTATATCAAAAGCTTCTTTTTTATATTTTCCAGAGTTTTCATCTGGTTCAATAAAATCAATAACACCGACATTCATTTCATATTTAGTATCATCATATGCGTCTAGAAGTAATTTGTAGAAAATAAGTTGTCTGTAATATCCACCATCTTCGGCTTGAGTTTCCCCCATCAAAGCATTTCTTGATTTTGGTTTTGAAGTTTTATAATCAACAACAGTTACAGTTCCATTATCATTAAATTCTATCTTGTCTAAATTACCTGTCAGAGTAATTTTTTGGTCATCAAAAGTAAAATCTATACCTGAAACATTAAACTCGGTTAGAAGCTGTTGTGGCCATGAATTTTTATAGAAATCTACGTATCCCGCCAGTGATTTAGTACCTTTTTCTTCTAATTCAGTATGAGTTTTTAAATCAATCTTTTGTTGTCTTAAATAATAAACAAATCTCTCCAAAAGAAAATCTTTTGTGGGTTCATCGCCTTTAGAATATTTTTCAAAAAAGTCTTTCATTGCAGCATGAACAGATGTTCCGTATTGCTGATGTTTTGAATATACAAATGGAATTCGTATAAGGTTTGTGAAAAAATATTTCCAAGGACAAGTTAAGTAATTATTTAAAGCTGTTACAGAAAAACTTTGTGTTAAGAATTTTTCTTGTAAATAAGTTTTATCATGCAAACTGGAATTCGTTGGTTTTGCATCCAAAATATAATGAGGGGTCTTATCTAAAGCTTTTTCAATTTCAAGAGTATCAACTTTTTCAATCAAATTTTTATCAATTTCATCTATAAAAATACTTGGCATCAGAGAACTGTTATCTGAATTTGCTTTCGAAAATAAAATAGAAACATGATCTTTTGCGCGAGTGATAGCAACATAAAACAATCTTCTTTCATCAGCATCTCCAGCTTCGCCTTCATCGTTCAAAATTTCTGGTAAAACAAAGTATTGTTTTTTAGGTTTTCCTCCCCATCTTTTATTTGTAACACCAGTAATAAATACTTTCTTAAACTCAAGACCTTTTGATTTGTGCGCAGTCATTAATTGAACACCTTTAACTCCACTTTTCTCAATAAAAGGAACCAGTACTCCGTAGTGTTCTAAAATGTTTATATGTTTTAGAAAATCTTTTGTTAGAACAGGAGAGTCGGAATTATCAATTTTCTTTATCTCATTAAACAAAACATCCACAGCACTCAATCTTTCAAAAGAATTTTCACTTTGAAGAATATGTTTTAACATCCCAGAATCCTTGAAAATACTTTCCAAAACATTTCCAACATATTCTTGGTATGACATTCTAGACCAATCACTAATCATCTTATAAATATTTTCTAATTTTTCAATATCTTTAACATCTAATTCTTCTAAAAGATTTTCATCAGATAAAACATCTATTATTGAAACACCTTTTCTATACGCCCAATTTAAAATTTTATGTGTATCAATTATGTTTATTTCAAAATGAGCAAACAAAAGCATGTTTGAAAGAGATTGATTGTCTAGTGGATTATCAGCCACTCGTATCATCGTAATAAGTTTTCTTACTTCAGAATTTTGTAAAAGATTCCTATCAGAGCGAACGGTAAAAGGAATATCTGATTTTTCTAAGTATTTTAAAATATCAAATAGATCCGCGTTGTTTCTATATAAGACAGCAATTTCATCTGGTTCTGTGCCATTTTTTATTTCTTCTTTTATTGATTCCAGTAGAAATTTAATTTCTGAATCAGCGTTTTCAAATTCATACAAAGAAATATTTTTATCCTCTTTTTTTGTTCCACTAATAAGTCTTTGTCTTAAAGACTGATCTTCAACTTTATTATTTAAAATCATTGAATGAGATGCATCCAAAATCGCTTGTGTAGATCGATAGTTTGTATCTAGATTAATTAATTTTGTATCACTGTATCTATCTTTAAAATAAAGAAAATTATTTAAAGAAGCACCTTGAAATCTAAATATAGCTTGCTTCTCATCTCCAACGATAAAAATATTTGGTGATTCATGAAAACTTGCTAAAAGTTCTAGAATTTTATTTTGAGCATTGTTTGTATCTTGGTGTTCATCCGCTAAAAGATATTGGTATTCTTCTTGGAGTGTCAGAAGCAATCCCTCTTCTTTTTCTAAAGCCGTAACTACTTCAAGAATCATGTCATCAAAATCGTATTTGTGAGCTTCAAATAAAGATTGTTGATATTTTTCATAGAAATCTGCAAGCTCTAAACTTTTATCTATTTTTTCTATTTTATTTTTAATCTTCACCATCAACTCGCCTTTTTTATTATACGAATCAGCATCAGCTATAAAAATGTCTTTTTCTTTTTGCAAAAATTCTTTATACGCATCAGGCGACAGACCCTCTCTTTTCAAATCTTTAATTATAGAAATAATTTTTCTCGCATAAAAATAAGCATCTCCATAAGGTGTTAAGTATTTCCATTTATTTTCATCAAGAATTTTTTCAATAATTTGATATTGATCTGTGTTTGCAAGATTTTTTCCTCCAATAATTTTTGGAAAATATTCTGGATAGTCTTGAATCACTTCATTACAAAAACTATGGAAAGTATGGAGACGAACTCTATAACCGACATTACCAAGTAAACTCACAAGTTTTTTTCGCATTGCATAAACTCCAGATTCAGTGAAGGTAAGAGCCAAAATATTTTCTGGTGCTGTGTCTGTCTTTAGAAGAATCTGAGCAATTCTCAAACTTAAAATAGTAGTCTTTCCAGTTCCAGGTCCAGCAATAACCATTACAGGCCCTTCTATGGTGTCTACAGCAAGCTTTTGAGACTCATTCAGAGCTTTATATTGCTTTTCAAACTCAGGTGAAGTAATTTCTTTAGTCATGTTTATTGATTTGCATTATAGCAAGAAAAAGGCAAAAGGCCCGCGC
>JAGOTN010000003.1:0-11934 GCA_018061745.1 Minisyncoccota bacterium | reverse complement strand
GTCATTCAAAATTTCTTGAACTTGATCTGTAAGAATTCTTCTTGAAGCTTCTTGATCTGGAGATAGAATTTTATCATCTGCCAAAAAGTCTCCCAGTGTAGATTTTTCATCATCATCTCCAAGTGGAGTTTCCAAACTTACAGTACTTTGATCAATTTTTTCAATTGTGTAAATTTTATCAACATCAACACCCATTTCCACTGCGATTTCTTCAGGCATCGGATCTCTTCCTAAATCTTGACTAAGTCTTCGGTGAATTTGTTTGTATTTAGCAATTGTTTCAACCATGTGAACAGGAACACGAATTGTTCTTGATTGATCTGCAAGCGCACGAGTTATGGCTTGTCGAATCCACCATGTCGCATAAGTAGAAAATTTAAAACCTTTTGATTGATCAAATTTATCAACAGCTTTAAACAAACCCAAATTACCTTCTTGAATTAAATCCAAAAGTGTAAGATCAGGACTTCTTCCTACATATTTTTTAGCAATTGAAACAACCAATCTTAAGTTAGCTCTAGCCAAAAGCATTCTCGCTTCATCATCACCAACTTCAATTCTTTTTGCTAATTCTTTTTCTTCAGCAGCTTGAATCAAAGGATATTGTCCAATTTCTTTCAAATAAATTTGAATTGAATCGTATTGAGAAGATGCTTGTTTTGAATAATTGTATTTACTCAATTCAGGATCTGGCTCTATACTCAACAAACCACCACCTTCCAAAACATCAATTCCCATCTGAGTAAACTTTGCATACATTTCATCAAGAAAAAACACATCAGTTTCTACATTTGGAAACTCACGTAATATTTCATCGTATGTAACATAACCCCGGTCTTTTCCTTTTGATAAAATCTTACTTAATTTTTTATCAAGTTCTTGTCTTTGTTTTGTAACTTTTTTTACAACAACTTTTTCAATCTTAACTACCTTTTTTACAACTTTCTTTTCAACCTTCTTTACAACTTTCTTAGTAGCTACTTTTTTTACAGTGTTCTTTTTGGCAACACTAACCGGTCGCTTCATAATTTTATTTTTAGCGACTTTCATTTTTTTAGTTTTGGCAGTTTTTACTGCTTTATTTTTTATTGATTTTTGTACTTTTTTAATACTTGTTTTTGCCATACAAAATGGTAGGACTATATTACAATTTTTATTACCATAAGTCCATAGACCCGCTGTTCAGAAGTTCTATATTTTTTGAAATTTCTTGCAACTCTTTCAACAACTCATCATGCGATAAATTATCATTTGTGTTTTCAGAATTTTCTAATTCTTTTCTTATTTCAGTTCTTCTAAATTCAAGTAGTGATTTTTTAACTCTTACAAGCAACTCTCTAATTGTATTCTCTAAAATTTTATTATCTGGATATGCCGACTCTGTTGTAAAAATAATCGCATCAATATTTGGATTTCTTTCTGCCAACTCAATAGAGTCTTTTCCCATAATTTCAATTATCTTATTCTCCAACTTCAAAACATCAATATCTGGATTTGATTTTGATTTCTGCCAGAATAAAATTCCTAGCAATTGATCAGATATTGATTTTTTGTCTTCAGTTTTTTCAGAAACTTTTACCTCTTGTGTAGAAATAATATTTTTAACTTCTGAAACTTCTCTCCACAAAACATCTTGAGAAAGATTAAACTTTCTAGATATTTTTTCAATAAAATGAGATTGCTCTATTGCGCTCTCAAGTTTATTTATATACGGAATCAAAATTTTATGAATTTCAATTGCAAGCGTTCTTCTTTCTAATTTTCTAGCATCAATTTGTTCAATCAAACAATCAATGATGTGTGTAGCTCCTCTTATGGCTTTTTTCCATTCTTCAGGATCATCTTTAACTAAATCTGCTGGATCTTTTCCTAAAGGTAATTTTGCGATTTTTACATCCATACCCTTAGAAAGAGCCAACTGCCAGACCTTTTCAGAAGCCCTAAAACCAGCTCCATCTGCATCTAGGGCAATAACAATCCTAGAAGAGATTCTTGCTAACTGTGTAAGCTGATCATCTGTTAAAGCCGTTCCTGAAGTAGCCACTGTGTTTGTATAACCAATCTGATGAGACATAATTGCATCGAACTGACCTTCAACTAAAATACTAAAATTATTTTTTCTAATAGAAGTTTTAGCTAAATGTAATCCGTACAAAATATGAGATTTACTGAAAAAAGCAGTTTCGGGACTATTAACATATTTAGCTTGTTTATCATCCGGAATTAAAATTCTTCCAGTGAATCCAACAATTTTTTCAGAAGCGTTTGCAATTGGAAACATTATTCTTCCTCTAAATCTATCGTAATAATTTCCCTTATCTCCTTTTTTAATTAAACCAACTTCTTCAATTTCACGATCTTCAAAACCTAATTGTTTTAAATCGTTATACAAATCAGACCAATTATTTTCAACACATCCGATTCTCCATTTTTCAATAGTCTCGTCATTAACTCCACGATCTTTCAAATATTTTTTAGCAGATTCATTTTTAGAAAGTGAATTTTGAAAAAAATTAGTAGCACAATCTAAAATCTTAAATCCTTTATCTTTTTCAGATTTATCTCCAAATTTAGTATTTGAAAGAATAACACCAGCTTTATCAGCTAATATTTTTAATGAAGCAATAAAATCAATTCCTTCAAAAAATTCTACAAATGAAAAAACATCTCCTTTCTTACCACAACCGAAACAGTAAAATGTTCCACGGTCCGGCGAGATAAACAAAGATGGTGTTTTTTCATTATGAAATGGGCAACAAGCCTTGAAATTTTTTCCAGACTTCTCAACCTTTATGTAAGAACTAATCAGATCAACAATATCTAACCGCTCCTTTATTTTTTCAACATCAGAATTCATACGGATATATACCGTACTATACTATCGTTCTCTTTCTTCTGCGAGTTTGGTTTCAATTTCAGTTTCAATTTCTTGAGCTGCAATATTTTTTTGACTTCCAATAAATCCTGTTCCAGCTGGAATCAAGCGTCCAATAATCACGTTTTCTTTCAATCCTTCTAGTCTGTCTTCTGCTCCTTTTATAGCACCAGCAATCAAGATTCTTGGTGTGTGTTGGAATGAAGCAGCTGAAAGGAAACTGTCTCTTGTTAGAGAAACTTCTGTGATTCCCATGATCAATTGATTTACTACAGCTTTGTCATCAGTTTTTTCATTCGCTTCTACAACTGCAACAACTTCTGCAATCTCTCCTTCTGAAAATCGAGTATCTCCACCAGAAACTATTTTTACTCTTGAGAACATTTGTCGAATAATAATTTCAATGTGTTTTCTAGAAACTGCCGCTCCTTGAAGTTCATAAATTTTATTTACTTGACTGATTATATATTCTTGAGTTTTTTCTCTTCCTGCAAATTCAAACATTTCTTGAAGATCAACAGAACCGTCAGTAAGAACTTGTCCTTTTTCAACATGATCACCAGCTTTTACCAAAGGAGTACGCACTACTGGGAATACATATTCAACATCTTTTTTGCTAGTCTTCTTTGCGGCACTACCAGCGTCTGGAAGAATTAGAATTGTTTTTTCTTTTCCGTGATCAATTATTTCACTAATTGTTCCTGCAACACGTGCAACAACAGCAGGACTTTTTGGCTTTCTTCTTTCGAATACTTCTTCTACTCTAGGAAGACCGGCTGTAATATCTCCACCAACAGAAGCTGTACCTCCAGCATGGAAAGTACGCATAGTTAGCTGTGTTCCTGGCTCTCCAATCGCTTGTGCAGCAACAGTTCCAACAGCTTCTCCAATATCAACCAATTTATCTTTTCCTAAATCTAGACCGTAACACTTAGCACAAACTCCGTGTCTTGATTCACAAGTCAAAGGAGAGAATACAGTTACAACTTCAGGTGCAATTTTTTCAATTTTCAAAGCATCTGCTTTTGTAATCAAATATCCTTTTTTGAACACAACAGAACCGGTTGAGTCAGCTAAATCTTTTGCAAGAATTCTTCCTCGAACTTTCTTTGACAAAGGAACGTCAATTCCTGAATCGCTAGTTGTTTTGATTTCAATATTTTTATTTGTTCCACAATCTTGTTCAGAAATAATCACATCTTGTGCAACTGAGAACAATTTTCGAGTTAGGTAACCAGCTTTAGCAGTGTTCAAGGCTGTATCGGCTAATCCTTTTCGTGATCCGTGAGTAGTAGTGAAATATTCAATCGGTGTTAGTCCTTCTTTTGAAGATGATAAAACAGGGAACTCAATTGTTTCTCCTTTTGAGTTTTGAATCAAACCTTTCATACCAGACATTTGAGAAATTTGAGAAATAGATCCTCGAGCTCCTGATTTCAACATATCGTATACAGATCCGTTTTTATCAAGTAATTCTGGAATTAATTTTTCAATATCATTTTTTACACCATGCCAAACATCAACTATCTTTCTAAGTTTTTCTTCGCTAGACAAAAGACCTTCGTTGTATTGGTCTAAAATTTGATTTACTTTTTCTTGACCAGATTTAATTAGATCCCACTTTCCTTCTGGAACTTTAATATCATCGATACCCCAAGTAACTCCAGCAATAGTAGCGTATTTAAATCCAAATGATTTTATATCATCAAGAATTTCAACAACTCGCGCAGGACCATACTTGATTATCATTTCATCAATCATGATACCTAGTTTTCCTTTATCAATTGGTTCGTTAATAAAAGGATAATCTTCAGGCATGATTGCGTTGAACATCAATCTTCCAACTGAAGTTTCAATCATTGAATCTTGATAGTCAGAAAGTTTTCCACCAACTTTTCCTTTAACTTTTATTTTTGCTCTTAGACTAATTTCTCCATAATCGTTTGCAAGAATTGCCATGTTCGGACCAGCGAAAGAAGTTCCTTCACCTTTTTCTCCTTCCATAGTTTTAGTCATCCAATAAACTCCTAAAATAATATCTAGGTTGTTTACAGCTAAAATAAGTTCTCCACTTCCCGGCTTTAGAATGTTTTTGTCAGAAGCCATAATTTCTCTAGCTTCGTATTGCGCAACTTCTGAAAGTGGTACGTGAACGGCCATTTGATCTCCATCGAAATCGGCGTTGAAAGCTGTACATACAAGTGGGTGAACTTGCAAAGCATTACCTTCAATTAGAATTGGTTGGAAAGCTTGGATTCCAAGTCTGTGAAGTGTAGGGGCTCGGTTTAGAAGAATATATTTTCCTTTAATAACTTCTTCCAAAACTTCCCAAACTTCTGGAACACCTTCGTCAATCAATCTTCCTGCACCCCTAATGTTGAAAGCAAGTTCTCTTGCAATCAAACCAGAAATTACGAAAGGTTTAAATAATTCAAGTGCTAAATGTTTTGGCAATCCACATTGATTCAATTTCAAATCTGGACCAACAACAATCACAGAACGTCCTGAATAATCTACTCGTTTTCCAAGAAGGTTATTTCGGAAAATTCCTCTCTTACTCTTCAAGTTATCTGCAATAGATTTCAATGGTCGCTTTTGCGCTTGCATTGCTCCTGCATAAAGTTGATTTCCGTGACGAATTGAATTATCAATCAAAGCATCAACTGCTTCTTGTAGAATTCTTTTTTCGTTTCGCAAAATAACATCAGGCGCGTGAATATCTAGAAGTTTTTTCAAACGATTGTTTCGGTTGATAACTCGTCGATAAAGATCGTTAACATCAGATGTCGCTTGTCGTCCTCCTTCAAGAGCAACCATAGGTCGTAATCCTGGAGGAATAACTGGGATTCTTGTTAGGAACATCCATTCTGGACGAATTTTTGCGTTGATCATGTTTTTGATAACGCTAATTCTTTTATTTAGTTTTTCTTTAGCTGGACCTGTTGAAGTAGTTTTTTCTTCTTGTAGTCTTGCTAATAGTTTTTCTAAATCAATAGAACGACAGATATCGTAAATAGCTTCGGCTCCGATTTTTGCTTCAAACAAAGTTGAATATCTCATTGAATATTTATGAAATGCAACTTCATCTAAAACCATTCCAGATCTCAAACCATCAATATCTTTTTTTGTTTCAGTATAAATATTTTTAATAGCGTCTTTTGTTTTCTTGTCTTGTGAACTAGCTGTTTTAGATTTGAATTCTGATTCCAATTCTTTTAAGAATCTTTTTCGTTCATCTTCATGAACTTCAGTAATAAGATACCCAGCAAAGTAAACAACTTTCTCCAAGTCTGCCATTGACATACCTAGAACTAATCCAATTCTAGAAGGCATTGATCGCAAGAACCAAATGTGAGAAACAGGTGTTGAAAGTTCGATGTGTCCCATTCTTTCTCGTCGAACAATACTTCTTGTAAGTTCAACTCCACATTTTTCACAAATAATTCCCTTGTATCGAATTCCTTTATATTTTCCACAGTAACATTCGTAATCCTTATCTGGACCGAAGATTTTTTCGTCGAATAGACCATGTTTTTCAGAACGTTGTGTTCTGTAGTTCATTGTTTCAGGTTTTGTAACCTCTCCAAATGACCACTCTTTGATTCGCTCTGGTGAAGCAACCTTAAGTGTCATTTTTGTAAATACTTTTTGTTGTCGTTTTTTATACATAAGCCTATTCGTTAATTTTATTATCTTCTTCTTCAAATTCTGAATGAAGTTCTGCGTCCAATGCTAGACCTCTCATGTTTGCCATAAGAACATTGAATGATGCAGGAGTTCCGACTTGTCTAATTGGTTGACCTTTAACGATTGCATCGAATGCAGCTGAACGTCCTTGGATATCATCTGACTTGTAAGTCAAAATTTCTCGAAGAGTGTGAGCCGCTCCGTGTCCAAGAAGAGCCCAAACCTCCATCTCTCCAAATCTTTGTCCTCCGTTTTGTGAACGTCCTCCAAGTGGTTGTTGAGTAATAAGAGAGTATGGCCCGATTGATCGCATGTGAATTTTATCTTCAACCATGTGGTGAAGTTTTAGAATATACATATAACCAACAGCAATATCTTGTTCAAATTTATCTCCAGTTCGTCCGTCAAATAGAGGCATTTTTCCATTCTCAGCAAGACCTGCTTCTTTTAGTTCTTGTTTAATTTCTTGATCAGTTGCACCAGCGAAAGCAGGAACGATAGCTTGGTATCCAAGAGTATTCGCAGCCATTCCTAAGTGTAATTCAAGAATTTGACCCAAGTTCATACGACTCGGAACTCCAAGTGGAGTAAGAATAATATCTACAGGTACACCGTCTTTATCATAAGGCATATCTTCTACAGGAAGCACTCTTGAAATAACTCCTTTGTTTCCGTGTCGTCCAGCCAACTTATCTCCAACAGAAATGTTTCTAAGTTGAGCAATTTCGATGTGAATTCTTTTTATAATTCCAGATTCAAGTCGATCTCCTTTTTCTCGTGAGAAAATTTTGATTCCAATAATTCTTCCCCTTTGGCCCGCCTCAACTCTTTTTGAAGTATCTTTCACGTCTCTAGCTTTGTCTCCAAAAATAGATCGCAATAGTCTTTCTTCAGGAGTTAGTTGAGTTTCTCCTCTAGGTGTAATTTTTCCAACCAAAATATCTCCCGGTCGAATTTCAGCACCGATACGAATCACACCTTCTTCATCTAGATTTTTTAGTTTTGTTTCCGAAACGTTTGGAATATCAGGAGTTGTTACCTCTGGACCAAGTTTAGTATCTCGAACATTAATAACTACTTCTTCCATGTGAATAGAAGTCAAAGTACTATCCTTAACCAATCTTTCTGAAACGATAATCGCATCTTCATAGTTGGCACCAGACCAAGAAAGGAAAGCTACTCTTAGGTTTTGACCTAGAGCAATTTGTCCATTATCTGATGAAGAAACATCAGCTAGCAATTCTCCTTTTTTAACTTTTTGTCCAGGTACAACAACTGGTCTTTGTCCAAATGCTGTAAAACTGTTTGTTCTTTGGAAACTAATCAAACGATTTTCAATTTTCTTTCCTTTAGATGTTTCTAAAACAATTCTTCGAGCATCAGCAATTTCAATAACTCCATCTTCTTCAGCTCGAACAAGACGACTTGAATTTTTCAAAGCTAATTCTTCAGCACCAGTTCCAACAAGAGGAGCATCTGCACGCACACAAGGCACAGCTTGTTTTTGCATGTTTGATGCCATAAGAGCTCGACTGGCTTCATCGTGATTTAGAAATGGAATCATTGATGTCGCAATTGAGAAAGCTTGGTTTGTTGCAACGTCGATAAAATTAACCTCTGATTTATTTATTACACTTGGTCTTCCTCCGATTCGAACATCCACATTATCAATTGTAATGTTTCCGTTTTCATCATAAGGTGTCGCCGCGTGAGTAATATTGAATTGCTCTTCTTCAAGTGCATTTAGGTAAACTACTTCTTTTGTAATTTTTCCTTTTTCAACTTTTACATAAGGAGTTTCAATCATTCCGAAATCATTTGTTCTTGCGTAGTTTGTAAAACGCAAAATCAATCCAATGTTTGGACCTTCAGGTGTTTGAATAGGACAAACACGACCGTAGTGAGATGGATGAACATCACGCACATCAAGACCAGCTCTTTCTTTAGTAAGTCCGCCGGGTCCAAGTGCTGAGATAGTTCTCAAGTGCTCAATTTCTTGCAAAAGGTTATCTTGTTGCATGAATTGAGATAGTTGGTTTGTTGAGAAGAATTCTTTAATTCTCGCTTGTAGAGGACGAGGAGAAATGAAGTTTACAGGAAGTGTTGAGTCGGCATCGATTGTAGACATTCTGTTTTGAATGTTTCTTTTCATTTGCGCCATTCCAGTTCGAATTTTTTGTTGCAAAAGCTCACCAACAAAACGTACTCGACGAGAACCTAAGTGATCAATATCATCCTCCACGGCACCGGGAGTGTGATTTAAATTGATAACATGATCAATAATCAAAACCATATCAGAAAGTGAAATAGTTTTATTTTCTAAATCTTTCTTTCCTGTAGGAAGTCCAAATCTATTATTAAATTTGAAACGTCCAACTTTTGAAAAATCGTATCTATCTTCTGCAAGAATTGAATTAACAAAATCTCTAGCATTTTCAAGGTTAACAAGATCACCGTCTCTTAATCTTTTGTAAATATCCAAGTATGCAGCATCAATTTCTTTGATATCATCTTTTTTCAAAGTTTTTTCAATAGCTTCTTTTGTTCGAGGATACTTATCGAATAGTTTTACAATTTCAGCATCTGTTTTAGCACCCATAACTCTCAAGAATGAAGTTACTGGGAATTTTCTGTTTTTATCAATTTTGATGTAAACAATATCATCAGCATCTGTTTCAAGCTCAATCCAAGCTCCTCGTGCTGGAATAATTTTTGCACCAAAATATTTTCTTCCTCTCAGAAGGTTTGTTGTAAAAATAACACCAAAAGATCGAGCTAATTGTGGAACAATAACTCTTTCAATTCCGTTAATAATAAAAGTTCCATGACGAGTCATTATTGGAAAATCTGCCATGAAAATTTCTTGTTCTTTTTCAGAACTTACATTTTTATTTGTAAGCTTTGCTCGCACTTTAAAAGGAGCTTCGTATGTTAGACGATTTTCTTTAGCAAATGCTTCTGTGTACTTTGGAGATTCAAATTCGAAACCAACGAATTCTAAATCAAATTTTTTCTCTGAATAATCTCTTATTGGAGAGAATTCTCGAAACACATCTTTCACCCCTTCTTTTAGAAGCCAATCAAAAGACTCAACTTGTCCTTCGAACAAATCAGGCATCTCGATAAGAGGTTTTTTGTATTTTGAAAAGTGTTTTTTAGGTCTTGAACCTACTGTATCTAAATGATACGAATTTTTTTGTGCCATAAAACCGTGCCAGTTAATTATTTCTATAATTTTCTAAAATTTCAAACAGTATGAATTTAATATATATATTGACGCAAAAATAACCCCTTGAAAAAGGAGTTTATTCAAATTACCTCTCTATTTAAATTATAGTGCTCAAAATGTTGGAAAATTATGTGAGCTTGTAATGAAAATTTGGAACGCGCGCGTTTTTCCTCTTAACTCAATCCGCAATTAAGATAATAACCTATAATAAAATTTTGGTCAAGAAAAACTAAAGATCCTGTGGAGAAGACCTTCTTTTTGAACGATATTCATCAATAGCCTTATGGTTTCCAGATAGTAAAACCTTTGGCACTATGTACTTTTTACCCTTATATTCTATCGTTTCGGGCCTTGTATAAACATCATGAGAAGCAATTCGGCTTTCTTCTCTTGAATCAAAATCACCTAAAACACCTTCAATTTGTCTCGAAATTACATCTACTATAATCATAGCACCTAATTCCCCTCCAGTTACAACATATGGACCAACAGAAACTTCTTCCATTTTGAAAACCTTCTTAATTCTTGAATCAATACCTTCATATCTTCCACAAATCAAGATTAAATCTGTTATTTTTTTATTTTTAGAAATTTTAAAAGCGGTTTCTGTTGTGAATTGTTTTCCACCAGGAGAAAGGAAATAGATTTTTACATTTTCCTTTTTTCCTTTTGCTTTTTCAATTGCTTTTATAATTGGCATAGCTTCAATAACCATTCCGGGTCCTCCGCCGTATGGTTTTTGATCAATCCGTTTGTTTTTATCTTTTGTAAAATCTCTGGGATTGTAATATTTAATTTTTATTTTTTTATCTTTAATTGCCCTGCCAATAATTGAGGCTGAGAAATAAGATTCAAAACTTTCTGGGAAAAGAGTAATTATATGAAAAATCATATTTAGATTTTCAACTCATCTATTACATCATCAATACTTTTATCAAAATCTTGTGTGCGCATTCCACCTTCTGGTTCATTTATTTTCAAATTTAATCGAGCATTATTTTTCATTCCAACAATTCTTAGCAAAACTCGAATAGCTTTTGCTGTATTACCTTGTCGTCCAATAATTTTTCCCATGTCTTCTGAATCTACAGAAAGTGTAAGTAAAACACCCATATCATCTACGGTTCTTTTTACTACAACTTTTTCGGGTTTATCAACTAATGATTTAATAACGAATTCTAAAAAATTTTGATCTATATCAGCCATATCTGTTTTTAGTA
This sequence comes from Minisyncoccota bacterium, assembly GCA_018061745.1. Classification (GTDB taxonomy): domain Bacteria; phylum Patescibacteriota; class Minisyncoccia; order Phycocordibacterales; family JAACPR01; genus JAGOTN01. The sequence continues at coordinate 923 of JAGOTN010000003.1, read as the reverse complement.
TTAATGAAGCGGTGAATTAAACACTGCTATATAAAATCGTGTCAAAATTAAGGTCTACTGTCAATAAAGTTACGCTGTCTTTTCTTCTTCTGATACTGGAGCCTCTTCTACTACAGGAGTTTCTTCTACTGCAGGCTCTTCAACTACAGGAGCTTCTTCTACGGCTGGCTCTTCAACTACAGGAGCTTCAGTAACAACTTCTTCTACCACTGGTGTTTCTTCAACAGCTGGAGCTTCAGCTACCACAGGAGTTTCCTCTACAGGAACTTCTTTTCGAATAGGAGTTTTTAAAGGAAGAACGTTTATTTTTTTACCAGCAATTACTTCATGAGTAATCAAAAGGTTGTGAATTGTGTCTGAAACTTGAGCACCTTGACCGATCCAATATTGAATTCTTTCTTTTTTCAATTGAGTATCAGCGTTTCTTCGTGCGTCATATGAACCTAAAATTTCTAAGAATTTTCCACTTTTAGGACCATTTTTTGAATCTGTTAAAACCACACGAAAAGTTGGTTCGTGTTTCCGTCCTGTTCTTTGTAATCTAATCTTTAACATAGTGAAAAGAGAATATCAAAAATTTGATTTATGTCAATGACCGCGCTAGTATAAGTTCAATTAATATGGAAAATAATCAAAAAAGGGTTGAGGCCGTAATCTCAATAAGCAAGCCTCGGAAACTAGGTTTTATCAAAAATCCAAAAACACAAAAAGACATAGCCATAAGATTTACCGACATAAAACATGCTCTTCCAGGAGATACTGTTTTAGTTGAATTAAATGGTCAAAAAATAGAAGAAATGGAGCAAGGTGTAGTCATTGAAATAATCAAAAGAGCAAAGACAAAATTCGTAGGAACAGTGCAAAAAAATGGTGGTGATTGTTTTATCATTCCAGACAATCAAAAAGTTTATGTTTATATAAAT
>JAGOTN010000050.1 GCA_018061745.1 Minisyncoccota bacterium | reverse complement strand
GGGGTGTCCGGCAGTTTTGGTTTGAGGTGCTGCCGGGCACTTTTTTCTTTTTAAAAACTATTCCAAAAACAAAAGTCCGTACATTAGAGCAACTCCAATAAGCGAAACAATAATTTGAGTTATTGTGTGTCCAAAATTTTTCTTTCCCTCTGAATGATTGTGAAGTTCTGGAATCAAATCTGAAAGAGCAATGTAAATAAATCCTCCGGCAGCGATTGGTAAAAACCAAACTAAAATTTCCTCAATTTTTTCTCCACTCAAAAAAACTACAATTACGCCGAGAACTGATATTATTGCAGAAACAAAATTTAAAAATAAGGCACGAGTTTTTGTATATCCTGCATGAATCAAAATACCGTAGTCTCCAATTTCTTGTGGAATTTCGTGGAGTAGAACAGCTATTGTCGTAGCGATACCAACTTCAACACTCACAAGATAACTTGCTCCAATAATTATACCGTCGATAAAATTATGAAAACCATCAGAAATCAAAATCATTTTTCCAACTGGCTTAATATGTTTTTCAGAATCATCATCATGATGATGCCAGTGCAAGAAATTTTCCAATATAAAGAATATAAAAATACCAACGATTACAAAAAGAGAAACTTTATTGATGTTTCCGGTTTCTTCAATTGCTTCTGGAATCAAATGAATGAATGCGTCTCCGAGTAGGGCACCGAGAGCTAAGCTGACAAAAACAAATACATATTTTCGTGTGATGCTTTCTTTAAGTGATAACGTAAAAACGCCAATTAAAGAAATAAGACTCAAAATTAATACGCTGATAAGTGAATATAGCAATGGTATTGTTAACATGATTGAATTTAATTAATGCAATTTATTTGCATTTAGAGTATAATACGAAATATGGATAAAATGCAAGACATTCTTAAAAAAACTGGGATGAAGGTGACTAAAAATCGTTTGGCAGTTTTGGATTTATTGATTACTTCTGCAAAACCTATGTCTGTCGAAGATATTTTTAAAAAATTAAAAAAAGCCGACCAAGTGACAATTTACAGAATTTTAAATCAGTTTGTTTTAAAAGATGTTGTGTATCAAACTGATTTTCGTTCTGGAAAGGCATATTTTGAATTTCAGGATCATCATCACCATCATATTGTTTGCAAAGGTTGTGGTTGTTTGGAAGAAGTTGATATTTGCCTACCAGAAAGTTTTGTAAAAAAAGTTGCGAGTCAATCTAATAAATTTAAAAATATTTCTGATCATGCACTAGAGTTTTTTGGTGTGTGCGGTAAATGTGATAGAATTAAATTATGAGGTCAAAAAATTTTAGCTTAAAAAAGTTTACATATCTATTGGCTCACGTATCAATTTTTATTGTTTTCTTCTGGTTCGGATTACTTAAAGTAGTTGGAACTTCACCAGCATACGATCTTGTAGATGCATTGAGAGCTATTACAATCCCATGGTGGCCGATGGAATCATTCTTTGTTGTTCTTGGTTTGGTTGAAATGATTATTGGTGTATTGTTTCTGTTTAAAAAGACAGAGAAGTTGGCAATTGCAATTCTAATCCCACATATGTGTACAACTTTTCTACCTTTGATAATGCTTCCTGATATCGCTTGGCAAAGTATTATGACTCCTACATTACCTGGACAATATATTATTAAAAATATAATTATCGTTGCATTAGCGACTTCTGTTGTAGTTGGTTATGGTAAGAAAGCAAATTAGTATTTTCATATTTAGCCTTCTGTTTATCTGTATACCATTTATTACGAACGCCCAAGAACTTCATGAGGATCTTCAAGGTGTTTGGCGTGCAGAAGTGAAGGAAATTTTAAATTCTGGTGAGAAACAAATTGTTGGAACTGATGTAAAAAGTAAATATCAAACTATCAAAGTAGAAATTATTGAAGGAGAAAGAAAAGGAGAAATTGTTGAAATGGAGAATGACTTCATTCTATTGAAAGAAGGTCAAAAATTTTATATGAATTATTTGATTACAATACAAGGTGATGAAATTTATTCTGTTAGAGATATTGATAGAAGAGCGACTTTGTTTTTTCTAGTAGCTTTATTTGCTGGAATTGTTTTGTATTTTGGGCGTTGGCAAGGAATGCGTTCTCTTTTGAGCTTGGTAGGAAGTTTTCTGATTATTATTTATGTTTTGTTACCGTTGTTAATAAAAGGTTATGATCCTGTGCTCGTCAGCGTTTTGCTTGGATCTTTGATTCTCGCGATTGCAATATTTTTCACGCACGGATTTAATTTTAAATCTCTGATTGCTTTCTCAGGGACGGTGATGGCTGTTTGCCTTACGGGATTACTCGCTTTATTTTCTGTGAAGATTTTAAATTTGAGCGGCTTCTTTTCAGACGAAACAGTTTATTTAAATTTTAGTACGCAAGGAGCTTTGGATTTTCAAGGGCTTTTGTTGGGAGGAATTATTATTGGTGTGCTCGGAGTTCTTGATGATATTGCTACAACTCAAGTAGCTGTCGTTGCTGAGCTTAAAAAAGCGGCGGAGCATATTAGCGCAAAAGATTTATATCGACAGGCTTTGAATGTTGGAAATGAACACATAAGTGCTTTGGTGAATACTTTGGTGCTTGCTTATGCCGGAGTTTCTTTGCCACT
>JAGOTN010000019.1 GCA_018061745.1 Minisyncoccota bacterium | reverse complement strand
AGAAGACAAGATGTTTTTTGCGGGCCGGCGATATGAACCTAGCTTAAAGCCAGGTGGGCGACCGCAGATTACAATCCAAGAATTGTATCGATATAAGTCTGCCCTTACGATTTAAATGTTAGAAACATATCGCCAAGCCGTCCCTAATTATACTCCTTTAAAATTGTTTGTCGAAACACGTTTTTTTAACAGCAATTGACTTTATTTTTAGTTTTTTATAATGTTCAGTTAAATCTGTATTGAACCTTCTACCCACCCCATACCCCACATTAATACTATGAGTGTTACCGAAAAACTATCCTTCGCTTTCTCATTTGCATTGAAAAAAATCCACATCCACGGGCCTTTCAAAATAGCTCTGGGAGCCGGGATCAAGTTCGCGTTTTTCATGAATGAAAAAGCGGAAATCCTAGCCTTTCGAGTGCTCCTGCATTTCCCTGGTGGAGATGAATCAATCCTCTTCGACAAAATCCAAATCCCCATCAACAAGGATTGGAAAAACAATACCATCGCAACAATTTGCGAAGAGCTGAGCCGAGGAGACGAAGAAAATGTTGGTGAACTAGTTAAGTTCATAACTGCAGTGACTTTCATAAGGATTGATTGTTTTTCAGAAAAAACTAAATTCTTTTTGGATGTGAAAATTCCAATAAAGTCACATGACAAACACTGTCACACCGCTCACCAGAGCACCAAAAGTAATCTGGACATCCCCGGACTCCTTTCTGAAGTTCGAGAAAGAGAGTAAATTACTTCCACCCCACCATCAACCAACTGCGCCTAACACCCGCAGTTTTTTTATTTTTGTTTTTACTGTCTTTATTCCAAAATCCCGTCAAGATTCACATCATATAAAATCTGCTCCTGCACCAATCTATAATTAATTAACTCTTCTTTTTTAAACCAATGCCCTATTTCCATTTCTGCCTCATCCACACTTCCTGAAGCATGAATTAGATTTCTCACCGCTCGATTATCTTTATCTGCAAAATTATAAGAATCCAAAACAAAATCACCGCGAATTGTTCCAACATCAGAAGAAAGTGGTTCTGTTCCTCCAACGATTTTTCGCACAACTCGCACAGCATTTGCTCCCTGCCAAGTCATCACAACAACAGGACCCGAGATCATATATTTTTTTAAAGCATCCAAAACTTTTCTTCCGGCAATTTCAGGATCTTCTGTAAAAGGTGTAATTCCTTTTTCTTTAAGACCTTCAATTGATTTTGTTCCAACATTTTTCAACCAATTTTTATCCAAAGTATAATGCTCTTCAATAAATTCAGCTGAAGGCACAATTAATTTTAGTCCAATCAATTTCAAACCACTTCTCTCAATTCTTTTTATAATTTCTCCGATTAAAGATCTTTGAACTCCGTCTGGTTTTATTACAATTAAAGTTTTCTCGTCTTGAATTCTCATTTTATATTTTAGTTAAAATCTCTGGTTCACCATCTGTTATTAAAATTGTATGTTCAAATTGAGAAGAAAGAGATCCGTCTGAAGTCTTGTATGTATATCCATCTTTATCTAATTTAATGTTTGCGCTTCCAAGACTAAACATAGGTTCAATAGCCAAAACCATTCCAGCTTTCAAAAGCTCTCCAGTGCCCGCCCTTCCTTCATTTGGGACAAATGGTTCTTCGTGTACTGCATAGCCTACACCATGCCCTGAAAGGCCTTTTACGACCTTAAAACCGGCTTTCTGGGCGCGCGCCGCTATAGCAGAGCCAATATCTCCAACCTTGTTGCCGGCGCGCGCCTCCTTAATCCCACTCATTAAAGCCTCCCTAGTCACATCCAATAATCTCTTAGTTTCTTTATCTATAACCCCTACCGCATAAGTAATAGCGTGATCGGTAAATAAACCCTCATGAACAAGCCCTGCGTCCAATGTCACAATATCCCCTTCTTCTAAAATTCTTGGGTTTTCATTTGGAATACCATGAACAATTTCTTCATTTACTGAAATACAAATAGCCGCAGGAAAAGGTCTCGCCGCTCCATGAGGTTTATGATTTAAAAAAGCAGGTCTATCTCCACCTTCCACAATCATCTTGTGTGCAAAGTCATTTAGAACATCAATAGAAACTCCTGGCTTTATCAATTTAGCAGTCTCAGCCACCACACGAGCCAATCGCTTCCCACCTTCTCGCAATTTTTCAATTTCTTCTTTTGTTTTAATAGTTACCACTCCCTTATTCTACATTAGTATTCTCTTAGAGAAAGTTGTGCGTCAATTTTCTTAATCAAATCAATAATCACAGACACAGCAATCAAAAGAGATGTTCCTCCGATAGTTAGAGATGTAATTCCAGATAAAGATTGTGCAATCAACGGAATAACAGCAACTAGACCCAAGAATAACGCTCCCCAAAAAGTAACTCTAGAAACAATATTTCCGATATGTTTTGCAGTTGAATCTCCTGGTCGTACTCCTAAAATAAATGCTCCTGATTTTTGTAGGTTTTTAGACATTGCATCTGGATCAAAAGTTACGGCAGTATAAAAATATGTAAAGAAAAATACTAATAGGAAATATGTAATTCCATACGCTAATTGATTTGCTGTAAAGGCAGACATTGCACGCAAAACTGTTTGCAAAGTTGCATTATCAATAACTCCCAAAAAGCTCACCAACATTTGAGGAAGAAGAAGAGTTGATAGAGCAAAAATAATTGGAATAACTCCAGCTTGATTTAAACGAAGTGGAATATATGTTGAAGTACCACCAGAAACAGATTTCCCTCCATGAACTTGTTTCGCGTATGTTACAGGAACAGGTCTTTCTGCTTCTGTGATGAATACAACTCCAATAATAATTAATACAGCAGTCAAAACAAAAGCGATATATGTAGGGATTTGATCTGGACTGTATGTGAAAAGAATTTGTTGAATTGCGTTTGGAAATCCTGCAACGATACCAGCAAAGATCATTAGTGACATTCCGTTTCCAATACCGAATTCAGACATCAATTCCCCAATCCACATTAGAAGCACAGAACCAGCAGTGATAACAATCAAATTAACGATGAATTGAAATGTATCTAGATTTGGCAGAATTCCCTGACTTTCAAGTAACACGATAAATCCTAATCCTTGAATAACAGCTAAAGGAACTGAAATCGCTCTAGAGTATTGAGAAAATCTTTTTCTTCCAGCATCCCCTTCTTCATGATACATAGCCTTCAATTTTGGAGACATGATTGTAAGAAGTTGCATGATAATTGAAGCAGTGATGTAAGGTCCTACTCCAAGCATTACAATTGAAAGTCCTGACAGTCCACCTCCTGAGAAAATATTAAGCAAACCAAGAAATTGGTTTCCAGAGAAAAATTGTTGTAGTGCATTTTGATCAATACCAGGAATTGGAACTGCAGCAAGAAGTCTAAATACCAAAAGTGCACCAAGAATAAACAGAACGCGATTACGAAGATTCACGTCGGCTGCGATTATTTTCAATTTTCTGAAAAATGTTGAAACCATTTTATTTTATTGTACCACCAGCCTTTTCAATTTTTACTTTTGCAGCATCAGAAACTAAACAATCCTCAATTGTGAATTTTTTAGTTGTTTCTCCTACAGACAGAATCTTTACTGTTGTAAACTTACCGCTTACTTTTTTAATCATTTTAGCTAAATGCAAAGCTTCTTTTGTAATAATGTCACCATCATTGAAACCTTCATCCAACTTTTTGATATTTACAACTTGAGTATCAACAACACGACTTGTGTTTAAATTCAAACCACGTCCTCTCATTTTAGGAATTTTCTTGATAGTGTCCCGCATTTCAGGTCGGATACCGTGTCCTCCGTGAGCTCTTTGTCCTTTTGTTCCTCGTCCAGAAGTCTTTCCTTTTGCTCCTCCACGTCCAACAAGCTTTTGCTTTTTGTTAGGTGTTTTTCTTTGTAGTGAATGTAATTGCATAAGCCGATTATTAAAATTTAGAATTAATATTTAGGATTTGATAGTTTTTTAAATGCAGCAAGTGTTGCGTGAGCAATGTTTAATTTATTTTTACTTCCTGATCGAACTTTTCCAACAATATCTTTTAGTCCTCCAAGTTCAATTAGATCTCTAACAGATGAACCAGCAACAACTCCCTTTCCTGCAGATGGTTGTAAAGAAACAACAGCGCTTGAATATTTAGCTTCTACAATGTGTGGAATAGACATATCTTTTGTTGTTTTGATATCAATCATGTTTTTCTTGGCTCGCTTGATGGCTTTATCAATAGCAAGTGCTGTATCTCCAGCCTTTCCAATACCAACTCCAACTTTTCCTTTTCCGTTTCCAATAGCCATAACAACACTGAAACTAAATCTTCGTCCTCCTGAAGAAACTCGAGTAACTCGACGAATTGCTAACATTTTTTGTTCGAATTCATTTCTTGGTGCATTTGGTCGTCTTGTAGGTCTTCGGTTTTTTCTAAATTCTCTATCGTTAGAATTACCAGCGTATGAAGATGCAGGTGTTGGAGAAGAAGTCGGTTTAACGATTTCTGTTGTTGTGTTTTCTTTTGTAATTATTTCATCAGACATAAAAATGTAATCTACACTAGTTTTATTAAAAAGTTAAGCCGGCTTTTCTTGCACTCTCAGCAAGTTCAGCAATAGCACCAGCATATCGGAAACCACCGCGATCGAAAACTACTTTGCTAATACCTTTTTCTTTTGCAATTTTAGCAATTGATTCTCCAACTTTCTTAGCTTTTTCAATTTGTGAATCAGCTTTGATTGTCTTTGAGTCACTAGCAGCTAAAGTTTTTCCTGCTTCATCATCAATTAATTGAACATAAATAAATTTATTTGATTTGAAAACAGCAAGGCGTGGTCGATCTGCAGACCCCACGATTTTTGCGCGGATTCTATTTTTTCTTGATTCTCTTAATGTGATTGTGTTTTTAGACATAAGCTTTTTTATTATGAGGCCTTCTTACCTTCCTTTCTTCTTACTACTTCGTCGCTATAACGAATTCCTTTACCTTTATATGGTTCTGGTTTTTTGTTTGAACGAACAACTGCTGTAAATTGTCCAACTCTTTCTTTGCTAGGACCAGAAATTGTAATTGTGTTTTTTTCTGTCACACAAGAAATCCCGTCTGGAATTTCAATAATAACTGGATGAGAAAAACCTAAAGCCAATTTTAATTTACCATCAGCCATTTCACATTTAAAACCAACACCTTCAACAATTAATTTCTTTTCGAAGTGTTCATTTACACCTTTGATCATACTTTTAATTTCTGATGCGTATGTTCCCCAAAGAGAATTTGATTCAACGTTGTCTTTTGATGGTTCAATTAGAACACCTTCTTCTACAAGAGAGATTTTTACAGCTGGGCGAAAAGCTAAATTCAATTCACCTTTTGGACCTTTAACATTAACAAGACCATCTACTACAGTTACTTCTGTATTTTTAGGTATTGCAATCGGTCTTTTTCCAAGTCGTGACATAATAATTTATTTACCAAATTTCAAATAAGGCTTCTCCTCCGACCTTTTGTTTTCGAGCTTGTACATCTGTAAGAATACCCGCTGGAGTTGTAAGAATAAGACGACCGTATCCATTTTTAATAGAACGAATTTCATCTACACCTTTGTAAACTCTTTTAGATTGTTTTGAAATTCTTTTTACATCTGTAATAGCAGGATTTCCTGATTCGTCATATTTCAATTTAATATCAATATGTTTTTTAACTTCTTTTCCTTTGTTTTCAAAATCAGCAACAAATCCTTCTTTTTTTAGAACTTCTAAAATAGAAACATTAAGTTTTGAAAAAGGGGCACGAGCTAAATCCATACCACGCTCCTGCGCATTTTTCAAAACTATTATTAAATTTGATATTGAATCTATTACCATGATGATTTTTTAATTCCGGGAATAAGACCTTCGTTAGCACATTCTCTAAAACAGATTCTGCACATATCGAAATCTCTCATATAACCCTTCCCTCTACCACACTTAAAGCATCGTCGCACAACGCGAGATTTGAATTTTGGAGTTCTTGTTGATCTTACGATTACTGATGTTTTTGCCATAAAAATAAAACTGCTTCAAAAGCGTTCCCGTATACTAGCAGGGTCGCTTTTGCGTGTCAACGATAATCATCATTAGCACACTATTCCGCCTTTAACGGAAAGCCAAGGTGTTTTAAAAACGCCTTAGTTTCTGCTGGCTTACTTGATGTGGTAACGATTGTTATTGCTAAACCAAATACGTCTTTAATGTCTTGGTCTGCTGTCTCTGGAAAAATTGTATTTTCTTTAATTCCTAATGTGTAGTTTCCCATAGCATCCACTTTTGGTGAAATTCCACGGAAATCTCTTGTTCGAGGTAATGAAACGTTTATCAATTTATCAATAAACCCAAACATTCTATTTCCACGAATTGTAACTTGGTATCCAGAAAGTTGACCTTCTCGCACTTTGAAAGTAGCGATAGATTTCTTTGCTGGTCTTTCTGATGCTTTTTGTCCTGTAATATCAGCAAGTCTTTTTGCAATTAGTTCCATCTTTTTACTATCTGCTCTTTGTTTTCCAACACCAGTAGAAATAACAACTTTAACCAATCGTGGAGATTGCATAATATTTGTGTAACCAAATTCTGCCTTTAGGGCTTCAAATGCATTATTTTGCTTTTCTTTTACTGTTTGCATAATATTTTATAATTCATTTAAATCTTATAGTACTTCTCCGCTTTTTTGCGCTACACGAACTTTTTTATCTTTCACAATTTTAAAAGAAACTCGTGTTGGTTTTTTAGTTTTTGGATCGATCAAAGCAACATTTGAAACATGCATTGGCATTGATCTTTCAATCATTTGACCTTTTTTACCAGTCACTCGAGATTTGATTCTCTTTTTTGCAATATTCATTCCCTCAATAATAACTTTATTATCAGCTGGAATAGCAACAGTAACTTTACCTTGCTTTCCGCGATCTTTTCCTTTCAAAATTATTACGTTGTCGTTTTTGTGAATTTTCATAAAAATTAGATATAGATTAAATGACTTCGGGTGCAAGAGAAATTATCTTTTGGTAACCAAATTCTCCCAACTCTCTTGGAACTGGACCGAATACACGGTTTGCAATAGGTTCTTTTTTATCTTTATCGATAAGAATAACTGCATTATCATCAAATCGAATATAAGAACCATCTTTACGTCTAAAAGGTTTACATTGTCGAACAACAACAGCTCTCATAACAGCTTTTCTTTTTACAGATTTTCGTGGCTCTGCTTTTTGTACAGATAAAACAACAATGTCCCCTATCTCAGCGTATCGCTTTCTTGTTGAACCAAGAACTCTGAAAATACGACCGATTTTGGCTCCTGAATTGTCTGTAATTGTAACTATTGTTCTTTCTTGAATCATAAGCCTATGCGTTATTAAAAATTACGAATCTCTTTGTTTTTGAAATCGGTTTTGATTCACGAATTGTAACTTTGTCTCCAATTTTACAAGTGTTTCCTGGATCATGAACTTTATATTTTTTATCAACTGTCATGAATTTTTGATATTTTGGATGTTTGAAATATCTTGAAACAGAAACAACAACAGTGTCTGTCATTTTATCTGATACAACAACACCATCTAGAAATTTTCCTTTCTTTGTAGTTGTTTCAGTTTCTGTATTCTTTTTTGTTTTAATTCCAAACATGTAATTTAATTTAAAATATCTTACTATCGATTTCTTAGCTCTGTTAAGATTCGAGCAACATCGCGACGAGTCTTTACTGCAAGACCTGTGTCTTTGTTTTTCGCACCTGCTGCGCCGAAACGCATATCTCGAATAGAAGATCTTTTTTCTTTAAGATCCTTTTCCAAATCAGCAGTTGTTTTCTTTTGAAAATCTTTAACAGTCATGGTTGGTTACATTACTACAATTAATCTCTTGACACAACCTTTGTCTTCAAAGGAAGCTTTGTGCCGGCTTTTCTTAAAGCTTCTTTGGCAATTTCTGGAGTCACACCATCAACTTCAAAAAGGATTCTTCCTGGGAAAACTTCGAACTCATATCCTTGTAGATCTCCTTTTCCCTTACCCATTTTCACCTCTGAAGGTTTTTGAGTAAAAGGTCTATCAGGGAAAATCCTGATCCAAGAACGACCAACTTTACCTAAATGTTTAGACATAGCTCGTCTTGCAGCTTCAAGTTGATTTGAACGAACTCGGTAATAAGTAGTAGCCTTCAATCCAAACTCACCAAAAGATACAGTCACACCACGAGTATCAGCGCGCTTCATCTTATCAGGATGAATTCTTTTTGTTTGCCATTTTCGGTGTTTTACTTTTTTAGGAAATAACATGGTAGTAAAAATTATGATTCAAAAATATCACCCTTATAAAGCCAGACCTTAACTCCAAGATCTCCTTGTGAAATCTTTGCTCTCACTCGAGAGAAGTCCACATCGGCTCGGAAAGTTTGTAGTGGAACTCGACCTTTTCTTAGTTCTTCTGTACGCGCCATTTCAGCTCCGTTTAGACGACCTGAAATTCGGATTCGAACTCCTTGAACATCTCGGTTTGCCATTACTTTATCAACAGTTTGTTTTAGAACACGTCTGAAAGGCATTCTTTTTTCAATCATTTCTTTCACCATCAAAGCTACTAGTTGAGCATCTGATTCTGGAGATCGAACTTCTTCAATATCAATTTTCAAATCAACACTTGCATCAAAGATATTCTTTTTCTTCATGAAAGTAGTTAGACTTTTTCGCAACTTATCTGTACCTTCACCAGATCTTCCGATGATAATACCTGGTCGAGATGTTCTGATTGAAATTTTAAGAGTTTTTTCTCCTCTATCAATCTCTACACCAGCAACGTACATATCTGCAAGAGTTTTGTGTAGGAAACCACGAATTAGAATATCTCCTTTTAGGAAATCTCGGTATTTTTTGTTATCACCAAACCAGTGAGATCTCCAATCTCTGATAATTCCTAGTCTATGTGAAAATGGGTGAACTTTGTGTGACATATTATTTTGAATCAGTTTTAACGGCTTTTGAAGAAGCTGCTGAAGAACCATCTACAACAACAGTAACTTTACAAGTCTTTTTTCTAATAGGATGAGCTGTTCCCCTCCATTTTGGAATCCATCTCTTCATTGTGAATCCTTGGTCTACTTGAATTGATTTAATAAATAAAGAATCAGCATCAAGATTGAAATTGTTTGTTGCGTTTGCAGCAGCAGACTCGATTAGTTTTTGAATTGGTAGAGCAGATCGTTTTGCTACAAAAGAAAGATTCATGATTGCTTTATCAACTTTTTGACCACGAATAGTATTGGCTACAAGTCGAACTTTTCGTGGAGATTGTCTATAATTTTTTAGAATTGCTTTTACCATGATTATTTCTTTTTAGCGCCAGGAGCAGCTGCAGAAGCTTTAGCGGCCTTAGCAGAAGCGATTTCAGCTTGTTTTTTAGCAACATCAAGATCTTTTTGCATCTTTCCTCCGTGTCTCTTGAATGTTTTTGTTGGTGAAAACTCTCCTAATCTGTGACCAACCATTTCTTCAGTAACAAAAACATCTATGAAATTCTTTCCGTTGTGAACAGCAAAAGTGTACCCCACAAATTCTGGAGCTATTTGACTGTCTCTTGCCCAAGTCTTAATAGACCCTGCTTCAGACGGTTTTTTGCCTTCAATTTTCTTGAAGAGTTTTTCGTAGACGTATGGTCCTTTTTTTAGTGATCGTGTCATTTTTTATATTAGGCTTTCGGAGCCAAAAACTAAAAGCTCTCTCGGAGCTCGTGTGCAACATACTAGCATACGGCTTATA
>JAGOTN010000018.1 GCA_018061745.1 Minisyncoccota bacterium | reverse complement strand
ACATTGCCTGATCGTCTAATGGTAGGACAGTGGTTTCTGGAACCATTAATCGGGGTTCGAATCCCTGTCGGGCAGCCAAGTAAAAAAGTTGTTGTTGATAATTAATCTTTAAACATAGTAATAATTAAGTTATGATTTATATAGTTATGTTAAATCGACTATTTATTTTTTATTTCTTAAGTTTGTTTTTTATTAATCCTGTTTATGCTCAACAGCAAGATATTTTTGTAGAAGATTTATCTGAAGAAGAATTAACAGAATTAAGATCTGAGATGGGAACAATACCTACTGCTGGTAGTAACTTAACAGACGATAAACTTGTAAGTTGTTTTGATTACTATAAATTTAATTCAGTATCTGTTTCCGTGATTTCCAATCTTCAAGGTACTGTACCTGGAGCGCCTATAAACTTTTCTGGTGTTATTAAAAATGAAAACCCGTACCCAATAGTCGATGGTTCTTTTTATGTAAAAATATTTAAGTTAAGAGATAGTAAAGATAAAAATCAGAATGGGATGCCTGTTGTAGATCAGTTTGTGGTTAAAAGTAAAATTGCTCTTTCTGCAAATAGTGAAATACCTATGGAGTTTGAATGGAATGTACCAGCTTGGGCTGAATCGGGAACATATCAGATGGCTACTTTTTTTGTAAGTCGAGGAAGATATAACTTGTCAGGATTGTCTTTCACAGATGATGTTGTAGGGAACACTGTTTTATTTGATGTTATTTCTGACATGAAAGAAGGTTTGGTAACTTTAGATAAAGATACTGTAAAAATAAATAAAACACCTTATGCTTTCGCCGCCTTTCCTCCAAGAGTTGGTAAAGATGAACCAATCGAAATTTCATTTAACATTTTAAATAACACAAAACAAAGTGGTGTAATCCCAGTTTCATATAAAGTATATAGTTGGGATTCTATGGAGCCTGTTACGAACGCTGTTTTGTCAGAGGTTAAGGATGTTAGTGTTCCTGCTGGAAAAAAAACACCAGTATCTTTTATTTTAGAGGACACAGATCATCCTGTTTATCTTATTGAAATTTCTATTCAATACGGAGATACAAAATCTATTTTAAATATCAGAGTTGTTCGTGAGGGAATTGATAAACTTCGAATTAATTTTCCTTCAACTGCTACCTATCCATTGATTGCTGGTGAAAAAGCAACAATATTTTCTTGTTTGCATAATATTTCTGAAAGTGTAGAAGATGGAAAATTAAAACTTACTTTGTTTGATGATTCTGGAAATGAGATTCATAGCTATGAATATGAAGGAAAAGTAGATGGAAAAATGGTTGGAGTAATGGATGAATTTATTCCTAAAAAATCAATGGCAACATTTTCTTTGCGAGCTGAATTATTTCAAAATGGTGATTTAGTTGATGATGTAACAATGTGGTACAAATGCGAAGAATTTAATACTTGTGATTTACCAGAAGAAAGTTCACCTAAAAAATTATCTAATTATTTAATATTAATACTTTCTGCGATAGTTGTACTAAGCGTGAGTGCTGTTATTTTTAAAAAATCTTCACACAATAATTTAAATTAATTATATGGAAAAAAAATTTTATAAAATAATAATGTTGATGTTTGTAGCTTTTGTTTTTACTCCATCAATTGCAAAGGCAGAAAGTATTGTTTGGGGTAGGCAATTTCAAGAGTATTTTTATGACATTAGAGTAGCTGGAGCTTTTGGTATGGATTGGCCTTATGCTCAGATTACATATCATACGAGAGTACTTGATAAAAATACCGGGAGAATAATTCCTTGTGGATCTTCTGTTCCTGTCGGTACTAAACTTTCTTTTGACTTTGTTCCGCATCAATACACAGACATTTATTGGTTTGCTGTAGGGACTACATTGGATTCTCCTTATGGACAGTGGCAGGCTAATGCGGCTAGAAACGCAGGATCTGTTTGTGTTGAAAGTAATAGGTATTCATTTAGGAGAGCAGGTGAAGGAGTTACTGGGCAATTAAATGGAATGTATGCTGATTTCTCAGTTAACCCTCCAACAAAAAGTATTAGTGGTTTACCTACAGATCAATGTACGACAAAACCTAGTGGAAATGTGGAGTGTACCCCTACTAAAGCTGGTGTTTTAAGTTCTAAATTTACTTTCGCAGAAACTTTCGGTAATTTTTGGGGAGGTTTTACAGCATCGGGACTTACTGGTGCTGGTTGTTATGCATCAAGATACCCTTTAAGAAGAAATGTTGAAGGATTAGTATTTTTCTTAAGTGCGAGAGGGTCTGGATACGAATTTAATTTTGAAGGTAATTCACGAATTCCTATACCAGCTCAAAATATTTCTTGCAATATAAATGTCACAGAACGGACGATTACTCCACCAGGAAGAGTTTCTATTACAAGCACAGGAGGTGTTTGTGTTGTAGGAACTCCTAAAACATATATTTTTAAAGCAGATCATCCAGACGCTAGAAACCCTACTTCGAAATTGAGATATCTTATAGATTGGAATAACGATCGTATTGTTGATCAAATTATTCCACCTACTGGATATGTAAATTCTGGAACATCAAAATCTGTAACGCATATTTGGAATAGCACTACTTTAAAAAACTTTACAATCAATGCTGAAGACATGACTGGAGCTGTGACATCTGTGACACCAACGGTATATACAGAAAACACTTGTGTTACAGAGTTGACCTACGCCGACTTGTTTAGTCCAAGATCTGCAATGAATATGTACAATAACAGCAGTCTCGGGGAATCAAGTCCTGTAATTATAAATCCTGGAGAAATTGAGTTTGATATAAATCCTAAAATTACAAATACTACATGTAAGGGAACTTGGAAAACGGAATATGTTGAAAATTGCGCACTTTATAAACAGAATTTAAAAGTTGAAGATGTAGAAACAGAGGGGGAAATGGATTTAGAACCCGGAACTTATGAATTGAGATGTGTTCAATTAAGAGACGAGGAAACTATTTCAGCAACTCAAACCTGTATAAAGAATCCTGAATTAAGAGAAATTTAAATTAAATAATAAATAAAAATGCTGGTAACCTGTTTCAGGTTACCAGCATTTTTCTTTTAAATTTGTTATAATTAGAAGTATGAAAACAATAACACAACTTATTTTATCGGCACTTGCAGTTGGAATCGCGGCTTATTTACTACCAGGAGTTACTGTAGATGGGTTTGTTGTAGCTGTGATTGTCGCTGTTGTTTTAGCGATTGTAAATACTTTTGTAAAACCAATTATTACTATTTTGACTTTGCCTATAAACATTTTGACTCTAGGACTTTTTACTTTGGTTATAACTGCTTTGATGGTTATCCTAACTGATTACGTTGTGCCAGGATTTCAAGTTGCAGGATTTTGGTCAGCACTATTCTTTGGAGTTTTGTTAGCTTTGATTTCTATGGTTTTTGGGAAAAATAAAAACGATTAAGATAAATAAAAACACTCCGATTTTCTTGCGGTCCTCGGCTTCGCCTGCGGATGCAAGAAAATCGGAGTATTTTTATTTGTTCTAAGTCTTCATTGACGAGTTTCTAGAGATAAGATAATCTCAAAATTGAAGTAAATGGTCATATTTAATGACCTTCTGATCTAACAAACTAAATTATAGAAATAGAAATGAAAAGGTTCAAATACAGTGGTTTCAATCAAAGAAGTGAAAGTGCCAATGGAGTGGTAGTGGCAGAAACATTTACGGAAGCCTCAATTTTAATTGAGACTTCCGGAATCGTGCCGGAGTCAATTTCTCAAATTAGTGAGGAAAGTACCGAACTTCAAAAGCAAACATCTGGGCTGAGTCTTCACCTTCAAAATATCGTCGAAGAGAATGCCGTGAATGAAGAACGTCAAAACATGTATGGAAGGATTGGACGTTTGCTAGAGTCTGGATATCCAATTCTTGAAGTCTTGAGGACTACGAGTGAAATCGTTAAATTCACACAACACAGGGAACTTCTCATTGAATTTCGCGACAGGATTAATAAAGGGGAATCCTTTTCCAATGTCTTCAGTGGAAAAGTTCCAAGATACGAATTAACATTAATCAATATTGGCGAGGAAACTGGGAATTTCAAAAAGTTGATGTCGGAATTGGGAAAATTTAAGCCAAACACAATTCTCCACGATGATGTGGCCTATGTGGTGGCAGAAATCGGTGGACTGCTTATGAGTGGCTACTGTCGTCTGTCAGATACTCTCTGCTCGATTGAAGATTTGTTTAAATCAAGAGGGAATCATGATGCTGCCAATGTTCTCAATGAAATGAAGGAAAGTATCAATTCAAGTAATACTTTTTCCGAAACACTCTCAAAATTCCCTAAGATTTTTTCACCCGCATTCATTGCTGTGATGAAAGGAGGAGAGCTCGAAGGAAGTCTCAACAAGTCGTTTGTTCTGTGCAAGGAAATGATCCTTGAGGAGTACCGCATTGCTGGTATGTTTCAGTAATACAACATGCTTACAACAAATCGCATCCAACTCGGGTGCGATTTTTTATTTTATAATTGCTATAATTGATATATGAAAATATTTCCATATATCGCAGTAATAGTTTTTGTTGTGGTAGGAGGAATTTATTTCTTACTAAGTCAAAGTGTTGTTGAAGAACCAATGGTTGAAACAGAGACTAATACGTATAGCGATACAGAACTTGGTTTTTCAATAGATTTGTTAAAAGGTTACGTAGTTGAAAAATCAACTTCAAGTGTGAAATTTAAAATTCCAGAAGAAACAGCGGCGGGTACAAATTTGAGCAAAGATACTTATATAAGTATTGAACAACTTTCTGCAGAAAAAACGTGTGAAGCAAATTCATTTATGGAAACGCCTTCAGTTAGTTCAAGTGTTGTTAACGATGATTCTACTTTATATTCAGTCGCTTCTTCTACAGACGCTGGAGCAGGGAATCGTTACGAGGAATATGTTTATACAATTATTGGAACTGAACCATGTGTAGCTGTGCGTTATTTTATTCACTATTCTGCAATAGAAAATTTTCCTGAAGGTGCTGTGAAAGAATTTGATAAAGAATCTTTAATTTATGATTTTGACGAAATGCGTCACTCAGTAAAGATTTTTGAAAATATGGATTATAAAAAGATTCAATATAAAACTGACAATCGATATCAGTATCTTGATGATTATCGTGAAGATCAAGATATTAAATATTTTGGAAATGAACTGAAGACAGATTTAGACAATAATGGTAGTGAGGATGTTGTATTTTTTGTGACTCAAGAGAGTGAAGGTTCAGGAACATTTTATTATGTTGTGGCAGCTATTAAGGAGGAGATAGGTTATTCGAGCGTAGAAGGATATTTTCTGGGGGACAGAATTGCTCCGCAAACTATTGAAGTTAGTAAAAATCCAAGACACAAAAATGTGATTGTTGTTAATTATGCCGATCGTGCAGAAGGAGAGCCGATGACCACACAGCCATCTGTTGCCAAGAGTGTTTATTTGAAAGTAGATTCTGAGAATGGAATGTGGGCCATTGTTGAAGCTGATTTTGAAGGGGAGTCACGTTGATTGTGCTTTTCTTCCGCATACGTTTCCTTTGACTTTTATATTATTTATGTTATAATATAAAAGGTTAAGAAAGATCTTAAAATTAACAATCAGCCCTATAAAGATATGATAAAGGACATGTTGGAAGATATCCGTTCTAATAAAACGAATCCAAGGCTCAAAGCCGTGGATATGGGAATGCTAACTCTCTGGGTGCTTTGCTGCGGGACTGCACTCGTTTTGTTTGGGTACTTCATCATCCTTGGGTTGCATGAACTCGGAAAATACATACTCTCATGAGTCATTTTTTCCTAAAACCCGCGCACAGAAATGTTGCGCGGATTTTTCTTTTCAATTTAAAAGAATAATGTATACTATCCACATATGGCAAAAAGAGCAGGATCAATAAAAGCAAAAAAGAATTTTACAAAAAGAGGACCAACTCGTATAGCTAAAAAGAAAGAAATGCTTAGAATTAAAGCATTGAAACCTGTAGCTAGAAGAAAGGCTCTTGCAGACGCGAAGTAATCTTTATTAAAAATTAAAATTAAAAAAACTGCACGCGGTGTGCAGTTTTTTTAATTGATTAAATTTATTTGACTCATTATTTTTATGTGAGAAAATTATAGTTTATGAAATCAGTGTATAAGTTTATTGTATTTTTCTATGTATTTTTGATAATAATTTTTATTTTTTCTTTTACTACAAAAACTTTTGCGGCGTGGGATATTTCCACCGCTTCTTATTCTGGTATTAGTGTGTCAACTTCACCCGCAACAAATCCTGTTGGAATGTTTTTTCGTGAAGACGGTACAAAAGTTTATATTGCAAACTTTGGTGATACAAAAATCTATCAATTTTCTTTAGGTACTGCATGGGACATCACAACTCTGTCTTATGATTCAAAGTCTTTTAATACGTCGGCGCAAGGTTCACCAGATGATGTTGCTCTGAGTGAAGATGGTACTAAGATGTTTGTTTTGTCTTTTTATGATTACACAGTTCGACAATATACGCTTGGAACAGCATGGGATGTTTCAACTGCTACATATGACAGTGTTTTATTGTCACTTGGTTCTGCTAATCATTATGATTTTCATATTAAACGAGATGGTGCAAAAGTTTTTTCTCTTAACGATTATAATAATAGAGTTCAACAATACACTCTTAGCACTCCTTGGAGTTTGAGTAGTCAATCGGCTGGTACTAATTATTCTTACCCTTCTTTAAGTGATGGTCAGGAGTTAATGTTTAGTATGGGTGACGATGGATTGAATATGTATATTGGAGGTTCAACAAACGACCGTATCCACTGGTTCACTCTTTCTTCCGCTTGGGATACTTCAACCGCTTCGTATTCAGGAAGTTATCTTTCTGTAAATGCTCAGGATACTTCTCCTAGAAAATTTAATTTTAATCCGTCAGGAACGAGAATGTATGTGTTGGGTGATACAAATAATAAAATTTTTCAATACAACTTAGGAGACAGTACAAACCCTACTTTAAGCACTGTTTCTCCTTTAGATAATTCGGTAGATGTTTTAATTGGTTCAAATTTAACTTTAACCTTTGATGAGGATGTTGATGTTGAAACTGGAAATATTTTAATAAAAAGAACTGATGATGATAGCACTTTTGCAACAATAGACGTGACTGGTGGACAAGTGACGGGTACTGGTACAGATGTTATTACAATAAATCCAACTGTGGATTTTGCTTATGGTACTCAATATTATATTCAAATAGCAACAACAGCTTTCGATGATTTGAATGGGAATAGTTATGCAGGAATTACAGATACGACATCTTGGTCTTTTACCACTGAACAAGCTGTATCTTCTGGCGGATCTAATCCAATACTTCCAACTACGATTTGTAAGGTGTCCGATTATTTTGTTGAAGAGGGAGATGAAGTTAATTTTAGTGTTGAAGTATTTACCGATTCTTCTAGTCTGGAATATGATTTTGAATGGACAAAAATTTTGGATGGAGACGATGAGACAGAATCTCATGTGTTTGATGATACTGGAATTTATGATGTGAGAGGTCTTGTTGAAGATTCTTTCGGAAACACTGCTGTGGTTAATTGTGGAAGTATAAAAGTTTCAGAAAAAGAAAAAACTTATAAAGATTCTAAAAATAATAATGATAAAAAAACTGAGGATAATTCTGTAGAAAAAATAGAAACTCCACAAAATGTTGAAACTAAAAAAATGATAGAAAGGGATTTAGATTTAGGAATGTCTGGCGATGATGTTAAGTATTTACAAAATTTATTAATCGATCAAAACAAAGGTAAATTTGCTGAAGCTTTGTCAGAAATTGGTGCAACCGGATATTTTGGAAGTTATACCAGAAACGCTCTTGCTGAATATCAAAGTATTTCAAACATATATCCTTCTGTTGGTTATTTTGGATCTATCACGAGAGCTCAGATGAAGTCTTTTGGATGGGCTGTTTTGTGGTGGTAGTTAAGAATTATTCCCAGCAACAAAACCTGTTGTCCAACATAACTGCAAACTATATCCACCACTCGGACGATCGATGTTTAATATGTCTCCAATTAAATATAAGTTGGGATAAATTCGTGATGACATTGTTTTAAAATCTACTTCGTCTAAAATTACTCCACCGCTGGAAACAACTGCTTTATCAGTTCCTAATAATTTATCTACATTTATTGGAATATTTTTTATTAATTGAATTAAATTCATTCGCGCTTCGCGAGTAATGCTATTGCATTTGATATCAGGATCAATCCCAGACAGTTCAACTATTATTGGAACTATTGAAGATGGAATTAAACCAGAAAGAGAATTTTTGAAATTCTTTTTATCATTCTCTTTAAAAATTTCTTGCAGAGCGGAATTTAATTTCGCGTGATCATGAGTTGGAAGAAGATCTAAATAAATAACTACATCACCATATTTTAATAACTCTCCAACATCTTTACTCATATTTAAAATTGTTGGACCACTAATACCTACATGAGTGAAAAGAATTTTTCCTTTTTTCACATCCTGTTTCTCGCCGTTTTGAGTTGTCGTTATTTTGATGTCACTCAAACTAACTCCAGCAAGTCTTTTAATCCAAACATCTTTTGATGCCAATGGAACTAAAGATGGCGCAGAATCAATTACTTTGTGACCAATTTCTTTTAGCCATTTGTATCCGTCGCCTGTAGAGCCTGTTTCGGGGCGCGATGTGCCACCTGTCGCTAGGATAAAAGACTTTGCTATAAACACATCGCGCCTTACTTTCACTCCAATTATTTTTCCATCTTCTAAAACAAATCCTGAAACTGGGGAATTAGAAATAATTTCAACTCCATTTTTATTTATATATTCTACTAAAACATCCCACACAGATTTTGCGCTATTGGAAACAGGAAAAACTCTTTGTTCTTTTTCTACTTTTGTGGGCATGTTTCTCGAATTAAAAAAGTCTAAAGTATTTTGCACATTCCATTCTGAGAAAGGTGAAAATAAAAATTTCTCAGCGTCTTTAAACTTTGCAAGAATTTTTCGATTATCAAATTCTGCATTTGTTACATTGCAACGACCACCTCCTGTGATAAGTAGTTTTTTTCCAAGTGAGTCATTTTTCTCTATGAGCAAAACTCTCTTTCCTCGCTCCGCCGCACGACCCGCTGCCATCATCCCAGCAGGTCCACCGCCAATGACTATTACATCCCAAATCACATTCTTCATAATTCGTATCCTAGCATATTCTGGTATAATTTTTGTATGAATTTCGAAAAAATAGCAAGTAACTACGATGATTTTAATAAGAAAGAGACTGACGATGTGTCTGATGCAGAGAAAAATTATAAAAAAGCTATTTCCAGGAGAGATTTATTGGAGAATGCGGCTGCGGCTTTTATATCCAGTGTTAGTTTTGGAGGTGTTTATTTTAAAAATAATAAAGAAAATGAAATTGCCGATACATCTAGCAGATTAGATGATATAGAAAAGAGGATGGATAATTTAAAGCTTGTTTCACCAGAATCAGAAGTAGCTAAAACAGAAGAATCTCAAGAAATAATAGAGGAGAGCACAATGGAAAATAACGAAACGCGCGAGACTATTAGCTCCGCTGAATTTAAAAAATTAAGACCAGATTTATCTTATGAAAAAATTACTCCAGAATTAAAAATTGAAAATTTAAATTTACTTGGGAAGGAAAGTAAATTTGGCGTAGATTCTCATGAAGGAAAAATATTAAGAACTTTGAGATTTAAAAATATTACAGACGCTATCGAAGATAGATATAATTTACCCTCAGGAGTTTTAATGGCTATGGTTATGCAGGAAAGTACAGGTATTGATCTGCTTCCAAATAGTTCTGGAGACGGTGGTTTTGGTCTTTGTCA
>JAGOTN010000049.1 GCA_018061745.1 Minisyncoccota bacterium | reverse complement strand
GAGTTGACATAGGGTATTTCATGATGTAGTTTTTGGAACAAGAAAGGTCTTAAAATAAATTATGAAGATAGATAAGCAAAGTAGCTGTTTTTTCGGTTGTGGAAGTGTCGCAGTTCTGTTCGTTCTTTTCGTTTGGATGAATATCCAGTTTTCGATTAAGAGTGCGGGTGAACTTGATGTCGCTGAGAATAAGATAAAACTTCTCAAGTACGACCCCACACCAATTATCGTGAAAGTGGAAGAGGTGATTCCTTTTCAGGACAGAGTTTTTGAGAAGGATAATTACAGGAGAGGTGATTTTGTTGGAATATACAGCAAGTCACAGAGTTTTTCCGATTTTCAGAAGTTGGATCAGGAAAAAGCGATGTCAATTTTTGATTACAAACAAGACGGAAGGTTTGTGGTTTTTAGATTTAGTCTAAAGATTATCGACGACGGCGTCTTGTATTATTCCACACTGGAAAAGAAAAGTGATCCGCTTCCTGAGGCTGCACGATTCGTTGGTGTTGAATATCTTGGGAACGGGGAGTTCAAAATCAATCACGAACTAGATGATGATGTTAGTTCGATATTGCTTACACTGCTGATTTGGGGAGTCAATATTTGTTGGACTGCCGTCCTAGCTTTTACTATTTTTCAAGCAGACAAAGAGCTCCTCAAGAAGGATCTCGAAATCCAAAAACAAAAGGAAATATCGAAGGACAACTCTTATTGAAGATTTCAGAACCCAGCGCTACGGCGTTGGGTTTTTTCTTTATTTGTGATACATTAGCAGTCTTAATTTAATTTTAAAAGAACCAAAAGTATGAATAATTTACGAAATGCGAAGATTGTAGGAAAGATTGCAGACAATAATGCAGAACCACATTTTATTGAAACTCTATTTAAAACAGGTGTTGATGTTTCGTGGTTGAATACTGCTCACCAAGATGAAGCCGCTACTCTAGAAGTTATGGAAAAAATCCGAGCAATCTCTACTGATGTTCCAATTTTGATTGATACAAAAGGTCCAGAAATTCGAACAAAAAATATCGAAACTCCTATTGAAGTTGTTGCCGGAGAAGAATTTATTATCACTGGAGATCTTTCTGTAACAGGTGAAAAAGTTGTTTATGCTGCATACGAAAATCTTGCGGGTGAAGTTCCTGTTGGATCAATAATTCTAATTGATGATGGAGAATTTGCATGTGAAGTTAAATCTATTGATGGTACAAAATTAATTTGTATTGCTGGAAATGATGGAAAAATCAAAAACAAAAAAAGTATAAACATTCCTGGTGTTCACATCGAACTTCCTGCACTTTCTGAAAAAGATAAAGGCTTCGTACATTTCTGCGCAAAAAACGATGTTGATTACATCACTCACTCATTTGTTAGAAGCAAGAGAGATATCGATGATATAAAAGAAATTTTGAGCCAATACGATAATCACGATGTAAAAATTATCGCGAAAATCGAAAACCGAGAAGGTTTTGATAATCTTGAAGAAATTCTTGAAAACTGTGAAGGTCTAATGGTTGCCAGAGGTGACTTGGGAGTAGAAGTTCCTTTTGAGGAAGTTCCATATATGCAAAAGAAAATGGTTGAAATGGCAATTCAAATGGGAAAAATTTCTATTGTTGCAACACAAGCTTTGCACACGATGATTGAAAATCCACGACCAACACGAGCTGAAGTTTCAGATATTGCTAATTCAATTTTAGATGGAGCAGATTCTGTTTCAATGAGTGGGGAAACTGCTTATGGAAAATATCCTTTAGAATCAGTGAACACAATGTCTAGAATTATGAAAATGACTGAAGCTCATCGAGGAGAATTAAATTTTACAGAATCAAGACCGCTTTCAACTCATCCTATGCATGTTGTGACTGAATCAGTTGTTTTCACAGCAGATGCTTCAAAAGCAAAAGCGATTATCGTTCCTTGTGTAGATGCAAAAATCGCATTAGCTCTTTCTGCTTTTAGACCAGACACTTCAATCTTTGCATTTTCTTCAAATAAAAGAACTGTAAGAATGTTGAGAATGGCATACGGAGTACATTCTGTTTTTGTTGAAGGTGGAAATTATATTGAACTTGTAAAAAATGGATTAAAGAAAATTGAACTTGCAGAGACAGATCGAATTGTTGTTGTAACTCCAGAAAACGGAGACGTTGAATCTTTCGACATTGATGTAATCACTGTTGCACAAGCATTGAATAAATAATCTTTTAAAATTCTGATACAATTTTGGTTCATGAATAAAGAAGATTACTATCACAAAAAACTAGAAGCATTGTCGGATAAAGAATTAAGAATTTTTTCAAGACCAGATTTAATAAAAAATCCTAAAAAATTTCATATTGTTGGAATTTGTGGGACAGCTATGGGAGCATTGGCAGGACTTCTTCGAGAGAAGGGTTTTGTTGTGTCTGGATCTGATCAAGTTTGTTATCCTCCGATTTCAACAATGCTTGAAGGTTTGGATGTGCAAACTCATATTGGAAATTTTGAAGTAAAAAATATTGGAGATGCAGATGTTGTTGTGATTGGAAATGTTGCACGACCGCAAAATCCTGAAGCACAATTTGCTCGAGAAAATAATTTAGTTCAAGCGACTTTGCCTGAAGTTTTGCGAGAATATATTTTTGAAGATGCTTTGAGAATTGTTGTTGCTGGAACTCATGGAAAAACTACAACAACAGGATTGTTGGCTGAAATTTTTGAAACTTCAGGCGCTTATCCTGGATATATGATAGG
>JAGOTN010000048.1 GCA_018061745.1 Minisyncoccota bacterium | reverse complement strand
ATTCCATTTCGAACAACTCCCCTATCTTCAACATAAACCACAGTTGCCCCTACAACAAAATCATCTCCAAGAGCATCGAACTTAATTCTTGCAGGATCATTAACTTCTAAATCCTTCATGTAAATTTCAGGAATAAAAACTTCAATCTCAACAGAAGAATTATTTATCAAAACAAGAACTTGTTGATTTGATGAAATGTTTTCACCCACAGAAGCTGTCACATCTACAACGACACCGTCAAACGGAGCAGTTATTACAAAATTACTTCTTTGTGCTTGAAATTTATCAATACTTGCAGATGCCGCAACAATTTTTGCTTCTTGAACAGGAATTTCAGAATCTACACTTCGTAATTTTTCTTGCGCATCAGAAACTTCGTTGATAACAGTATCGATTGCAGCGCGAGCACTTGTTACAGTTCCTCTATATTCAGAAAGCGTTGCAGAAGAAACATTGTTATTAGTTTCAGCTTCAGAAAGAGATCTCGACAAAGCTGTTAAAAATGAACTTATTTCATTTAAATTCTTTAAAGTTTTTTCCATGTCTGATTTAGAAATTTTAGTTGCGCTTTTTGAAGCAAAATCAACAGACCATTCTTCTAAAAGATTTCCAATTTCTACTCTTTGTTGAGATATTGATTGTTGTTCAAAATAATCGCTAGCAGAAAATTTTAATTTAGGTCGTCCTGTTTGTGGATCTGTGAACAAAGAATCTGTATTTGTTTTAATTTGAGTTATTGAAACATTTAAAGCTTTTTGCGCAGAGTTGTATGCCTCTTTTTTTGCTGCCTCTAATTTTCCGTTTGCAGAAGATGAACCAACAATTGAAGTCAATTCACTTTCTGAAACATTTTTTTCCGCAACGGCTTGTCGCAAACTCGCTTCAACCTCTGAAGAATCCAGTGTCGCCAAAACTTGTCCTCGAGAAACTTTTTGTCCTTCTTTAACTGAAAGTGAACTTATTCTTCCTGAGCCAGAAAAACCTAAAATCACTTCGTCAGCAGGAACAACTTTTCCTGTTACATCAATTGTTCTAGTTAAAGTGTCTATTTTTGCTTGTTCTGTGACGATATCTGTTCGATTATTTATTAAAATAATAACGACTACCAACAAAATTAGTGCCACAACACTAACAATCCCTATCAATTTCCAGTTATATCTTGTTTTCATAGCCGAGATTTTAGCATTTTTAAGGTGTTTTGTCTTTGTTTTGTTTTATTTTGAAGTCTTGATTAAAAGAATGAAAAAAGTATTATATTGCCGTTGTCTGTCAAAAAATTCTTTGCTGGCAGACACTGCTCCTGTAGTTTAATGGATAAAATTAGAGTTTGCGGAACTCTAGCTCCAGGTTCGACTCCTGGCAGGGGCACAAAATAGACACAGGAAGATTGTTAAAACAAAAAAACCGCTACATACTAGCGGTTTTTTGTTTATTTTAGATAGTTGTTTACTTACTTAGCTTGAACTTTCTTAATAGCAGCAACCAAACGAGATTTTTGACGAGAAGCATTTCCCTTCTTGATAGTTCCCATTTTAGTAGCTTTGTCTAAAGCTCTGTAAGCAGCGCTTAATTTTTCTTGTGCGGCTTTTGCATCACCTGCAACAACAAGTTTTTTAACTTCTTTAACAGCAGCAACAGAGTTTCTTTTTCGGCGTAAATTATAAACACGCTTTTTTTCAGACGCTCGTACAACTTTTTTAGCTCCTTTAGTGATAGGCATAACGAGAACACTTTAACAAAACCCGCCAAAAATGCAAGATGTCCGGATATTAGGTATTATTAAAAGATGATTAGAAAATTGAGCGGAGAAATTGATGAGATTTCAAACAATGAGATAATTCTCGATGTTTCTGGAGTTGGTTACCTTGTGCGTATTGCAAATTCAACCCTTTCTTCCCTTCGAGTTGGCATGAAAGTGAGTCTTTATACTCATCACGCGATTCGCGAGACGGCCTCAGACTTATATGGTTTTCTAGAAAAAAGTGATTTAGATTTCTTTGAAATGCTTTTAGGTATTTCTGGGATTGGACCAAAGTCTGCTTTGGGTGTAATAAATACAGCTCCGGTTAGAACAATCATAGAAGGTATTCAGAGCGGAAACGCAGATCATTTAGCAAAAATTTCTGGGATCGGAAAAAAGAGTGCGGAGAAAATTATGGTTGGGTTGAAAGATAAAGTTGAGATGGGTGCGAGTGGAGGTGACGGAGTTAATAGTGGTGCGACAGACGCCATAGAAGCACTAACCTCTCTGGGTTACACTTTAAACGACGCCCGCACTGCCGTACAAAAATTAGACAACTCCCTATCAACTGAAGAAATTGTTAAACTAGCATTAAAAAATCTTTCTTAAATTTATGGAAAAAATATTACGAACAATTCAAAAAATCATTCCGAAAAAATTATATAAATCGGGACAACCTATTTATCATTATTCCATCGCTTTACTATCAGCGCTCTATTACGGCTTCCCTTCTAAAAAATTAAAGATTGTTGGTATCACAGGAACAAAAGGAAAAACTTCCACAACAGAATTAGTTGCAAGCATTTTAAGATCTGCAGGATATAAAGTTGCACTAGCAAACGGAATTCATTTTGTAACAGGAGAAAAAGAAAGAAGAAATTTATATAAAATGTCTATGCCTGGACGAGGTTTTGTTCAAAGATTTTTGAAAGAAGCATTAAAAGAAAAATGTGATTGGGTTGTTTTGGAAATGACATCTGAAGCTTCAAAACAATTCCGTCATAAATTTGTTTATTTAGATTCTTTTATTTT
>JAGOTN010000017.1 GCA_018061745.1 Minisyncoccota bacterium | reverse complement strand
CTGTTTTACCACCAGAACACAACCCTTTTATTGATGAACACATAATTTATGCAATTATGTTGCTACTCCTTCCCGTATTGAATGCTGGAGATTATTTGGGATACGGGAAAAGTTGGAAGAAATCAAAGCTTGTATCAAAGTTCTCGATTCTTAAATAAAATAAAGTCTTCCACGAGATCACGCAGTTAAAAAAGTGTGGACTAAGGTAGTGTTTGCGAATATAATTAAACAGTATTTAAAATATAATATAAAATCATGAAAAAATATTTAATCGCAATTATTTTGATGTCCGTAGTTAGTTTTAATACCGCTTATGCTAGTGAATCTTTTGATTTTGAAGCAGAAGTAAGAAATGAAATCATTTACTTAAGTTTTGATTCAGAAGAAACAAAGCCTGTTTTTAACATTTGGATAAGAAGTTGTTCAGATAATGGTTTGCAATTTGAGACAGGTGAAGGAACTCGTGTTGATTGTGGTGACGGAAATGGAAGAGTTGGTAATTTTGAAGGTAGTGGAGAATTAAAACTTATACCTCAAAATCTAGAAGAGGATACAGACGTAACATTCTACGTATCTTACTCATCTAATACTTCTGATGATTCTGGTTATGAAGTAGGAGGTACAAGTCGTTCAGTGTATGAGACTGTGACAATCAATATGAATGATGATAGTAGTGACGATGACGACAACGATGATAATGACGACAACGACGACAACGACGACAACGACGATGATTCAACAAATACTCCTAGAACAAATTTAAGTAGTCAAGAAAAACTAGATCTTGTTGCTAGAACTTTTGGAAGTAATTCAGATATTTATAGACTTGTTCAATTGTTGATAAATTTAAATATTATTTAAAATAATTTATTAAAA
This sequence comes from Minisyncoccota bacterium, assembly GCA_018061745.1. GTDB lineage: Bacteria > Patescibacteriota > Minisyncoccia > Phycocordibacterales > JAACPR01 > JAGOTN01. The sequence continues at coordinate 9,560 of JAGOTN010000017.1, read as the reverse complement.
TCTCTGGTGAGTTACAACAAAACACCTCAAGTTGGAGGTGTTTTTTGTTTTGTGAAAAAGTTTTAAAATATTGAATGATGAATTTAACTTATGAAGTTTTATTTAAATCCTTATTAATCTCAAAACCAATTATGGCAAATAAATGAAAAATTAAGTCTGCTAGGATAACTGTTATTGCAAGCGTAAAAATAGTTGGATCAAATAAAATTGATGCATAAAAAAATAGAGCTGGACGAATAATATATGTGTCTAGAAATTCAGCTGGACCAAATTCAATTAGGACGCCTCTAATAAATTTAATTAATCTAAAAAAAAGAGACTGATCATCTGATAGCATCTGCACTCTTAAATCTTTTTGAAAAATTATAAGGTAGTAAATTATAGTATCTGCGATTGATGCTGCATAAGATGCAAGGACACGACTAATCGGTAATAATAAAAGAAAAATAAAAATTGATACAACAAGCGTGATTATTGTGGCTGGTAAATATCGATTGATCCAAATTCCTATGTTTTTACTTGATAAGTATTTTCTGATTATGGAACTTAGTATTTTCATAAAAGATTTAAGAAATATAACAGTGTTTAGGTGTTTTTTATTTGCGACGGTATGTAAACATAAGACTGTTTGATACTCATATTATCATGATAATATTTAAATCATGAAAGAAATCTGTGTTAAAGATAAATATCAAAAAAACTATAAATATAAACTCACTGAAAAAGAGGGTAAAAACTTTGATCCTGAATTCAAGCCAGATTTAACTCCAAAACAAATGTTGAAACTAGGAATATTTGGCGGAAAATATTTTGATGGGGAACATGATGAATTTCCAAAAGATTGGTTTATTGGATCGAGTTTGTCAGAGTCTGGAAAATACGAAAAAGATAAAAATTATTTTGGTATAAGAGCGTCGCAGTCTTTAGAAGAGTGGAGAAAGAAAGGTTGGATTTATAAAGAAGACCCACGAGGTTGGGTGCAGTGGTATTTTAGATATTATTTAGGTCGGCGGATTCCAAAAGAAGATGCTAGACAAATTAAAAGATGGAAAGCGATTTCTCGACATATTGCGCAGATTGTTAAGAATTGCCGAAAGGGTGATGAAAATTGCCGTCCAAAACAAAGACAGGCTGTTTTGCATTGGGCTTATGATAGTAGAGGGTTGTAAAACTTAAAACTAGAAAAGTTGACAATCTAGAAAAATAAAAGATACAATGTTGTGTATGACACCTCTTTTTCACTCTGTAGAAAATGTTACGCACGACCGATTGGATCTTTATGATCTCGTAACACTCCACCCTCACGCAACTTTTTTTATGCGGTATCAAGGTTCTGATTTGTCGGAACTTTCAATAAGTAAAAATGATGTACTAGTAATTGATCGCTCGGTCACACCAACTCCCGGAAATATTGTAGTGGTAAACATGGACGGTGAATTTGTAATTCAAAAATTTTCACATCAAATTCAAGAAGATGTAGAAATTTGGGGTGTGGTTTGTCACGCTGTTCATCGACTAATTTAATTATGAAAACATTTGCTCTTGTTGATTGTAATAATTTCTTTGTGTCATGTGAGCGAGTTTTCAATCCTGCAATAAAAAATAAACCGACACTGGTTTTGTCTTGTAATGACGGTTGTGTAATTTCACGTTCACAAGAAGTGAAAGATATGGGTGTGCCAATGGGAATTCCGCATTTCAAAATTAAGGAGAACTATGATGTGTCGAAAATCGCAATTTTCTCAACAAACTTTAAATTGTATAAAGACATGTCTGATAGGGTGATGAATATTATCGAGGAGTTTTCTCCAGAAATAGAAGTTTATTCGATTGATGAAGCTTTTATTGATTTAACTTCGATAAAAAATCCAAAAGAATTTTGCGAAGATTTACAAAGAAAAATTAAACAGTATACGGGTATTCCGGTTTCAATCGGAATTGCTCCTACAAAAACTTTGGCCAAACTTGCGAATAGAATCGCGAAAGATAATCAGGTTGGAGTTTTTCAAATTGAAAGTGGAGAATCTGCCAAAGAAATTTTGAAAGAAACATCTGTCGGAAAAATCTGGGGAATTGGTTCAAGAATTTCTTTGTCCCTATCAAAATCAGGAATTGATTCCGCCTTTACTTTAACTAATCAAAATAATCAGTGGATCCAGAAAAATTTTGGAATAGGTTTACTTCGTTTGGTGAATGAATTAAGGGGTGTTTCGTGTTTTGCTTTTGACGATATTAAAGAAGCCAGAAAAAGTATTATTAGCTCGAGATCATTTGGAAAACCTGTTACAGATTTTCAAACATTGTTTGAATCGATTTCTTATCATGTTGCAAATGTAGCTCAACAAATGAGAGAAGAAGGAAGTGCGACAAAATTTTTGAGTATTACAATTTCCACAAATCGTCACAGCAAGATGCCACAGTATTATCAGAACGAGTCGATTGTTTTGGATCGACCAATTTCAGATACTATCGAACTCACAAAATGCGCCCACAAACTTTTGGACTCTATATATGAAGAAGGTTATGAATATAAAAAAACAGGGGTGAGTATTTCAGATTTTGTACCGATTGGATCCTGTCAGGATGTGGATCTTTTTGGGCATCAAACGTTTGATAAAAATAAACTTATGGAGTCGATTGATTCGTTAAACTTAATTTATGGAAATGGCACAATAAAATTGGCTTCAGAAGGAGTGGATAAAAAATGGAGTCCTGCTAACAAGTTTATCTCAGGAGAATTTACAACCAATTGGAAAGGTATTCCAATAGTGCGAGTGGTAAGGTGATTCGATATGTGATATCAACAAAAGATAATTTTATTTAATTGCTTTATTTTTTAGCATGTTAATATATAGAGGATGAAAAAAGTTTTATATTTGTCTGCATTTTTATTTTTGTTTACTGCCACTATTGCTTTTGCACAACAAGAACCTGTTTATACAGAAAGAATTATTGATGAAAATACTCCGAAGTCTGTTACTGATGAAATATTAAAACAATTAATTGATTTACGTGTTGATTCTGAGGACACAACAAAAGGTAATGCTGATGTTTTTAAAAATACTACAAGTTGTTTTGATTATTATACTTTTGGGTCTGTAAAGGCAGATATTTCTAGCACTGTGGAGTCATCTGTTCCTGGGGCACCGATTACTTTCAGAGGAAGTATAAAAAATACTAACGCATATCCTATTTTGAACGGAGCACTTTATGTAAAAGTTTTTAAGCTTAGTGAAAGTTCAGAAAAAAATGCAAATGGCCCAAGCGTGGTTGATCAATTTTTCGTTAAAGAAGGAATTACCCTAGACTCTAATCAAGAACAAGAAATTAGTTTTGATTGGAATATTCCATCATGGGCGACAAATGGCGAATATCAAGTTGCAACATTTTTTGTCTCAAACCAAGCTTATAATTTCCTAGGACTTTCTTTCACTGACGATATAACTGGGAACGTTGCAAATTTTAATGTGAATACTGAATTACAAAAATCAGTTACTTTTAATAAAAACACAGTCAAAATAAATAATGAAAGATATAATTTCGCTGCATTTCCCCCAAGATTGTCTACAAAAGATCCTGTAAATATTTCTGCGACGGTTGAAAACACAACCAATGAAGCTGTGCGTGTGCCAGTATCTTTCAAATTGTATCAATGGGATTCAATGCGTGAAGAAAATGAATTACAAAAAGAAACACGATTCGTCGATGTTCCCGCAAACTCTAGTACAGATGTTTCTTTTAAAATAACTGATAATAAATATCCTGTTTATTTGGCTGAAATTATTTTGCAATACAAAGATATGAAATCAATTTTAAATCCGCGGTTTGTGCGAGAGGGAATTAGTCGTCCAAGAATTAATTTTCCAGGAGTTAGTAAATATCCTTTAAAACAAGGAGAAGAAACAGCACTGTTTGCTTGTGTACATAATATGTCCGATGCAGTTATTAAAGGATCACTAAAAATTAAATTATTGGATTCTGATAGAAATGTAATACACGAATACGAATACGACGGATCAATTTCTGGAGAAATGAGAGGACTTGCTGATAAATTTATACCAACAAAATCATACGGAGATTTTACTTTAGTTGCTCAACTATTTCAGGATGGAAATATAGTAGAAGAAACAGAAATAGCATATCGTTGCGATAAATTTGAATCATGCGATGTTGTTGATTCTGAAACCGAAGAGACATTATTGAGCTCTATGAACATTTTAATTTTGGTAGGTGTTTTGATTTTCCTTATAATTCTTGCTGGATTAATTTTTAAAGTTAGCTCAAATAAAAAAATAACTTCAACAACAGTATGAAATATTTAAACAAAACAATTTTAATTTTATTTTTTGTAAGTTTTTTGTTCCCCTCAAGTGCTAGAGCTGAGAGTGTTTTGTGGACTACTGCAATACAAGATCACGCGTATACAAACTTTGCTGGGGTTATAGGATATGGAGTTAATACTTTTTATCGTGTGATTTCAAATCCAGGCGTACAAATTCGATACAACACACGCGTAACTAATGTGGATACAGGGGCATTGCTCGCTTGTGGTGATAATGTTCCTTTGGGTACTAAAGTTAGATTTGATTTTGTAGAACATCAATACACTGATGTTTATTGGTTTGGAACAGGTACAGCAAATGACTCACCTTATGGTTCTTGGAAAACAAATGCAGCAAGACCAACAGGTGCAATGTGTTCAACGAAGAATCATTACTATACAGAAGGTGGTGTAGATCATCCGAATCGAGCTAAACACTTTGCAGATTTATCTATGAATCCGCCATTAAAAACAATGTCAGGATTACCAATCAATGAATGTACTTCATTTGGAAACAACACAACCGAATGTGAGTTCAATAGAGTAAGTACAATAAATGCAAATTTTAATTTTGCGGCAACATACGGTAAATTTTATTATGGACAATCTTTCGTTTATGTAAATGGAGGTATATGTAATTCTTACACTAGTCCTCTTCAAAAATTATCTAGAGGTGTACCAAATCCATTCATTACTTTTTTCCAAAATGTGCAACCTGATAATATTTCTATAGTTACATATATCCGGCAATGGCCATCTCCTGTCGAGGATTTCAGGGTCAACGTTCCAGCACAAACAATCGCTTGTCCAATCAATGTTATAGAACCTGAAGGAGAAGCTCCGAGTGCTCCAACTGTAACCGGAAATCCATATTGTAAAGCAGGTGTGCCAAGTACTTATACAATTACAGCAACTGATCCTGACACAGAACCAGATCAATCAATGATTCGATATGCAATAGATTGGGATAATGATGGAAAGTTTGATCAATTAGTTCCTTCAACTGGATATGTTGTTTCTGGTACAGCACAAACTGTTTCTCATATGTGGCGAACAAATGGTGAAAAAACATTTCAAGTGATGACACAAGATAAAGAAGGTCTTCAATCTGCTTGGACATCTTATACAACAGCTGAATGTTTAGAGCCTGATGCTCCACTAGATGACACCCTACTTGATGAATCTCAATACAACACCGAATATCCTGACGGAACACTAGATTTCTCATTAGATAAAGGTGTTACTAATACTACTTGTAAGGCTAATTGGAATACTAGTTACGTAGGGGTTTGTTCACTTTATAAAAATGACAAGTTTGTTGAAGAGCTTGCTCCTTCTGGAGAGATTGATTTTACCCCTGGAACATACAGAATTGACTGTGCACAACTTAGTGATGGATCATTGCTTTCAAAAACATTGCGATGTTTGTTAAACCCTGATGTTAAAGAGATATAAATAGTTTATTTTGGAGAGTTTTATTTGCTGTGTTAAATTAAAAGGATGAATATTAAAGGAGTGATCGGACTTATTTTAATTATAGCTGGACTACTTGGACTTTTTGCATGGGGAAAATCAATGAAAAATAATCATTTGATTTATTTTAAAGATACAAAAATTGCTTGTCTTGTTAATGGGCATCAAAATTTGGCTTTCCATGTTCATCCTAAAATGAAAATTACAGTTGATGGTGTGAATGAAGTTATTCCTGCGAATGTTGGAATTATTGATACTTGCATGTCAGAAGTTCATACTCATGATGATACGGGAGAAATCCATGTTGAATCATTTAGTGCTGACAGGTTGGCACAATTAAATTTGGCTAGCTTGTATGAAGTGTGGGGAATCAATTCAGAAAGAGAAGGTTACAATCTAGAAATTTATTTAGATGGTCAATTAAAAAATTCTGTTACTGATGTTCCGATCATTGATCACTCACAAATTGAGATGAAGTACACGACTAAAAAATAATTTTATTAAATGAATCTTATTTCTAATCTCACAAAAATATTTAAATTTTTCAAGCCTTTAAAATGCGCGATTATTTTCCAATTTTTTTTGATTGTTATGTTTTCTGCAGTTGCGTTAGCGTGGCCATTTTATTTTGGAAAAATAATTGATGGTTTAACCCAGGGTCTTTCGTTTGCAGATCTTAAGATATATTTGATTATATTTATTGCATCTTGTTTTGGAACAACCTTAATTTCGTTGTGGAGAGATGTTAATGAGACAAAGAATATTCAGTTTCAAGCAGAAAATTTATTGAAAAAGGTTTCATTGATAAAGATGACTAGTCTTTCAGTTGGTCAGCATGTTCGTACAGATAGTGGATTTAAGCAAAGTGTTTTGGATCAAGGTCAAAATGCCGTTTCTCAAATTTTCTTCAGTCTTAATTACGACATAATACCGAGTCTACTTAGAATGGTTTTTATTGTTTCTGCAATGATATTCATCTCACCAATAATTGGTCTAGTAGTCTTGGGTATTAGTGTTGTTCAATTTTCAATATATCAATATTTAAATTTTTTGCAGTTAGACAAGTGGAGGAAGTTTAGAGACCATAGAGTTGAAACTGACCGTTGGAATTCTGAAATAATTAGAATTGTTACTTCAATTATTTTTAGAGGAGCAACAAGAAAATCTTTAGAGGATCAATCAGAAAAATTAGATAAGTTAAAGATACATTATCAAAAAACTTGGGTTCCATATGAAGTTAAAACCGGGTTGATAGCTTTAATTGGAGATTTGAATCTTATAATAATGGTTGTACTAGCAATATTCTCAGTTTCAACTTGGAACATTTTAACTGTTGGTGCGATGGTTACACTCTTAACATACGGACTTCGTCTGGTTGGAATAGTAGAAAATATTTATAGAACATTCAGACGCCTTGCTTTTCAATGGCCACAAGTAGAAAAATTCTTTGAAATCTTAGAGATTGAAAATGATATTAAAGAAGTAAAAAATCCAAAGGTTTTATCATCTAAACAAAAAGGATATTCAATTAAATTTGAGAATGTAACTTTCGCTCATGGAAATGATGACGGTAATTCTAAAAGCAATCTAAAAGCTCTTGATAATATAAATTTCGAAATCAAAGCTGGAGAAGTGTGTGCTATTGTCGGACGATCGGGTGCTGGAAAAACTACGATTATAAATTTACTTCTGCGTGCATTCGATCCTGACAAAGGAAAAATTTATATTGAAGATGTTGAATTGAAAAAACTTTCGCTCGAATCTCATAGAAAAAAAATTGGAATTGTTGAGCAAGAGGTTATTTTGCAAAACACTACACTGCGAGAAAATGTTTTGTTCGGTCTTTCTGATGAAGAACAAAAAGAGTGGACAGATGAAAAAATGATTGAGCTTGCAAAAATAACTAGAATTGATCAGTTCTTTGAAAGGTTGGGTGAAAAACCTTTTGATGCTGTAGTTGGGGAAAGAGGAATTAAACTTTCTGGAGGTCAAAGACAAAGGGTTGGTATTGCGCGAGCACTTTCTGTGAATCCTGAGATTTTGATTTTTGATGAAGCAACTAGCTCTCTAGACGGTGAAAATGAAAAAGCGATTCACGACGCAATGAAAGACGCATTTAAAAACAGGACTGTAATAGTGATTGCTCACCGGCTTTCAACTGTTAGACATGCTGACAAAATTATTTGTGTTGAGAACGGAAAAGTTGCTGGAATTGGAAATCATGCAACTCTCTACGAGGATTGTTTACCATACAAATCACTTGTGGATATTCAGAGTGAATAAATAAATTACTTGAATTTTTTATATGATACAATTTTTGTATGTTTAGAAAAGTTTCAAAGGCACTTTTTAGTTTATTATCATTAACTATAATTTTCTCATCTATTATTCCGTCTGAAGTTTTTGCTCAAAGTTCAAAAGGGACAGAAGTTGTTAAATCATCTGAAGTTCCTTTAATTATTGAAATAAAAAATACTGCTTATTCAGTCGATAAAAGATTGATAAGTATAGATTTTGTCGTAGAAAATAAATCAGGTTCTTTTATTGATAATCTAAGATATAGTTTTGAATTTTATAATGGAGATAAATTAGAAAAAGATGGACTACTCTTTAGAAATTTGGATTATATTTTGTCTACAACAGATTCTTTTGAAAAAATGGCTCCAAAAGAAATTAGGAGACAAACTATTCAATACAAAATGCCAGAAACTATTCCTGGAGGAAACTATTTTATAAGAGGAACTGTCTACAATGAGGAATTATCTTTTTACGGAATCAACTACACAAAGGATCCTATTAAATTAACTGGTAGAGGTAATTTTATTTTAAATAAATTTGGAGCTCTTATTGATGTTGAAAACAAAAAAGCTTATAGATTAAATGAAGGTCCTATTTTAGAAAAAGACGGAACATATTTGGTAGCTTTTTCTAAAAATGCAAATGAACAATTATTTAATGCGATTAAAGAAGAAAAAATATATTCTGATTTAAAAATAACTCATGTTTCAGATGGTGAAAAAATAGTGTATGAAGAAAAAGATATTTTGCTTGAAGATTTAATAAATCCAGAAGAGGGAAAGGGAATCGAATTTAAAATAAAACCTTGGGAAAACATAAAGTCTGGTCCTCATACTGCATTTATATCTTTTAAAAATGCAAAAGGAGAACAGATTTCTGAGAGTTCTCTTGTGCGTCTTTTGTATGAAGGTTTGATTGGAAGAATATATAAGGTAGATACAAATATAAATTCATACAGAAAAGGAGAAAAATTAGGTTTAGTTGTTAACACTGTTATTGCAGGAGACGCTGATGCTAGAAAAGCATACTTAAAAGCTATTTTAAAAAGTTCAGGAGAAACAGTTCAGGAATTTGAAAAAGAAATAAATTTGAATCCAACTTTTGAGGGAACTGATATAAATGTTGATTTCACAGATGAGAAAATAAAATCAAAAGTTGTTATTGATGAAATTGAATTAATTTTGACAGACGAGAAAGAAAATATTTTAGACACTCAAGTTATTAAGTTGGATCCAAGTAAAATATTTGAATATCCAAAAAGTTCAAATTGGATTAAAAATTTATTATTGAGTTTGTTAGGTTTGATAGTTGTAGTCGTAGTGTTGGCTTTTGTAAAAAAGAAAACTAATTTAACTGTAGTTAGTATTGCAATTACATTCGCGTTAATTGGAGGAACAATTCTTTCTACTAATAGTTCTTTAGTTTTTGCCCAGTATGGTGGATATTGCATGGACTCATCTGCTTCAAA
>JAGOTN010000047.1 GCA_018061745.1 Minisyncoccota bacterium | reverse complement strand
GATCAAGTGCAGAGCATCTACAAGAGTTCACAAACCTAGAATGCTACGCGGCATTTATGAATTTAGATGAAGGAAAAGAATTGGTGAAAGAACTCTATCAAACACTAGGAAAAGAAGTTTTTGGTACTACAAAATTTACAGTTGGATCTCATGAATTTGATTTAGCAGGTGAGTGGACTGAGATTGATTATGTTTCTCATATTAAAGAAAAAACTGGAATTGATGTTTTGAATTCATCTGAAAAAGAAATGATGGATAAACTAAATGAATTGGGTGTGAAATTTGAAGGAAAGAATAAAGAAAGAATGACAGATTCACTTTGGAAATATTGTCGAAAGGCGATTGCTGGTCCTGCGTTTTTGATTAATCATCCAAAAATTGTTGCGCCACTTTCAAAATCTTTGCCTGGTGATGATTTCAGAACAGAAATGTTTCAAGTTATTTTAGCTGGTAGTGAAGTGGGAAGAGCTCATGCAGAGTTGAATGATCCTCAAGAACAAATGGCACGATTGAATACTCAACAAGATTTGATTTCAAGTGGAGATGAAGAAGCGATGATGAAAGATGATGAGTTTGTGGAGATGTTGGAACATGGGATGCCGCCGACTTTTGGGTTTGGGTTTGGGGAGAGGTTGTTTGCGTTTATGGCAGGTACTTCTGTGAGAGAGGCTCAGATGTTTCCTTTGATGAAACCTAAAAATACTGAATAAAAACAAAATTATTATCGTTTATTCGTACACGCGATAAGAAAAAATCACAGACATAAATGTCTGTGATTTTTTCTTTCGCTGATGCTCGCCGTTTGTGACGGCTCCGCAAAGTACTCATAAACGATAATAATTTTGTTTACACTCAATATTTAGATTTCACTAAAATAAAAAAATGAAACCCCGCAGAACGAATCTTGCGGGGTTTTAAGTTCTGTTTACGATTTCAGTCATAATGCCCCGAATCAGAATCCTCTTCTTCACGCGCGATGTGACTGTAATCGAATGTTGGCCTAATTCTGAGACCTTGCTCATCTATGTTGGTTTTTGCCACTTCAACCATCCTCTCCGCAACTGTGTTTGAGCCACACATGTGACCGAAACTCATTTGCTCAAATACTTTTCGAGTTAGACCTGCCTCATTCAGCATCACTAGAAGGTGTTGTTTCTCGTAATCGTTCAGCTTTTCCATCAATTGTTCAAGTTTTTGTTTAATTTTAGAAATGAGTTCATTTGTGAATATACAACTTTCATTTAATTTAGTCAAAATTTTAATTACTATTGAAAATGTGGATAAAACATTGTGTTAAATGGGGAGTTGTGGGGTACAATAGTAGACAAGTGGGATGATGTGGGAAATTGCAAAGTAACACAGAAATACCGCTTAAAATAAGGATAAAATAATGCTAATTGGAGAATTCAAACATACACTAGATGACAAAAACAGAGTTTCGCTTCCTTCGAAATTTCGCAAAGAGGTTGGAAAAAAAGTAATTGTCACTCATGGTTTGGATAATTGTTTGTTCCTTTACACATTGAAAGAATGGGAAACAATCGCTAAACAACTTGGTTCACTTGGTATGGGTCAAGCAGATACTAGAGGATTCAATCGATATATATTGGCCAGCGCGGCAGAAGTTTTAGTAGATTCAGTTGGAAGAATTTTGATTCCAGAAAATTTGCGAAACGCTATCGGAATAAAAAACAAAATGGTTTTTGCTGGACTTTATAATCGAATTGAAATCTGGGAAGAGAGCACATGGGAAACATATAAAGCTCAAGTGGTTAAGAATGCTGATCAAATGGCTGAAAAGTTAGGAGAGATCGGCGCCATCTAACTATATGAGACACGTAACAGTTCTTTTAAATGAAACAGTGGCAGGACTCCTGCCAAAATCGGGCGGTGTATACGTCGACGGCACACTTGGTGCTGGAGGACATACAGAGGAAATCTGTAGAGTTGCACCGAAAAGTACAATCATCGGAATTGACGCCGATGCTGATGCAATAGAAAGAGCAAAAGCTCGTCTCGCTGGCATGCCTTGCACTTTGATTACATCCACAAATTTCAACGACAAAATTTCTGAGATCTTAGATGAAAACGGAATTGATGAAGTTGATGGTGTGTTACTAGATTTAGGAATGAGTTCAGACCAACTTGATAGATCTGGTAGAGGATTTTCATTTCTTCGAGATGAACCTTTGAAGATGACAATGCAATCTGAGATTTCTACAAATGATTTGGATGCTTACAAAATCATTAACAATTTTAATGAAGAGCAACTGGCGACAATTATTTATGGATATGGAGAAGAAACTTATTCAAGAAGAATTGCAAAAGCAATTGTTGAAGCAAGAGAAATTTCTGAAATTAAAACAACAGGACAGCTTGCAGACATAATCAAAAAATCAGTTCCTTTCAAATATAGAAATGGAAAAACCCATCCAGCAACAAAAACTTTCCAAGCATTAAGAATTTCAGTTAATGATGAACTTGAAAGATTAGAAATTACTTTAGAACAATCTTTTAATAGATTAAAAAAAGGTGGAAGGCTGTCAGTTATTAGTTTTCATAGTTTGGAGGACAGAATTGTAAAAAGATTTGCTAAAGCCAAATACGACGAAGGGAGAGCAACTTTAATTACAAAAAAACCAATGGTACCAACAACAGAAGAAATCAAAGCAAATCCAAGATCAAGAAGCGCAAAACTAAGAATTATTGAGAAAAATTAATTAATTAAAATACATGAATTACAGAAATCGAACACAAGCAAAAGCAATAAAAAAGATGAACATATTTCTTTCCCAAAATTTTATATTTTGGACACTGGTATCTTCTATTGCTTTCTTTGTTTTGTTTTATGCATATTTTG
>JAGOTN010000016.1 GCA_018061745.1 Minisyncoccota bacterium | reverse complement strand
TCTTGAGGCAATCTTTTTTCATCAATTTTTAAACTTGCTAAAACTTTTATTCTCGCAGTAATAGAAAGACCACTTTGTTTTGGTAAATTCATCGCTTCATGCAAAATTCCATCTACTCGATAACGCACAAGCAAATCAGCCTCCTGAGGCTCAATATGAATATCAGATGCATTTTGTAAAATCGCGTGTTTCAAAAGAGTATCCACAATTCTCACCACTGGTAAATCTTGCGCAACTTCCAAAAGATTTTTTTCATTTTCTTCTCCATCTTTCAGAGTCATCATTGTCTCTGTATCTTTTTTTATCAAATCACCAAAATCTGCTTTCAAACTTTTTTGATATTGAATAAGAGCTTTTTTAATAGACGCAGAAGAAGTCAAACGAGGAAGAATTGTAAATCCTGTTTTCTTTTTTATAAAATCAAGAGAAGAAAGGTCATCTGTATCAAGCATTGCAACTTCAAGTCTGTTTTCATCTTTTCCGTAAGCAATAATATTTCTGTTTCGCGCAATAGGCTCTGGAATAATAGAAAGAATTTCAAAAGGAATTTTTTGAGAAGAAATATCAATAAAAGGAATTCCCACTAGATAAGCCTGCACCCTCTTCAAATCATCATCACTTATTTTTCCTTCACTAATTAAAAAATCTCCGATACTTTGTTTTGGATTTTTTGAAACAAAAGTTTCAGCTTGTTGAATATCGGCATCTGAAACTAATCCAGAATCGATCATAAAACTTTTTAATTTGTTTTCTTCAATATACATAAATTTAAGTTGATCTTATTATAAAGCTCATTGAGCAAATACAAAAGAAAAAACACGCAGTTGAATGCGTGTTTTTTCTTAAAGTTTTTTAACTTAAAAAATTATTTACAGCTAACCACTTCTGAAAATGCAATTTTTCCACCATTTCCAAAACATTTCAATTTGTAATCTCCTTTTTCACTAGTTTGAATTACACCATCATCACCTCCAACATTTTTAACTTCCATGTTTGTTGTGATGTTTATTAAGTTACAATTTTCAGCTTTAACAACATCCCAATCAAATCTACAAACACCAGACTTAGTAGAAGTTAATACAAAACTTTTAATTTCCGGAGTTTCTCCTGTTGGACCCTTAATTGGAGTAATAGTTGTCATAACACCATTACTAATGATTGTTTTAACACCTGTAACTGGATCTATTGTAGTTCCATCTTTTAATCCTGTAGAAGTAGTTGTAGTAACAGTTTCTTTAACTTCCGTAGAAGTTGTCGCATTTTGATTCACTTGTTCTTGTTGAGTGTCGCTTGGAGCATCAATTTGTTTAGGTTTTCTAAGCATAATTAACCCTAAAACAGCCAATAATATGATAATAAACGCAATAATTGTTGAAATACTAAACTTTTTTACTTGTTTTGATTCATTTTCCATACTTATATTCTATATATATACAGATATATAGCCACATTGACCAAATTTGAAATAGCTGGTACACTTTTAGGGTCAAGTTCGCTTCCCAGCGGGCTTAATTTTTTAAAAAAAACTAAACAACTAAATAATATGATTGATTTAAAGGTAGTAAACGCTGTAATGGCACAGTTAGAGGAAGAAAAAGGTATAACTAAAGATGTTGTAATCGACGCTATTGAGCTTGCCTTGGCAAACGCTTATAGAAAAGAATACGGTAAAAAAGGTCAAATAGTTCGAGCAAAATTTGATTTAAACTCTGGAAGTGTGGAATTTAATCAAGTTAGAATTGTTGTTGATCGAGACAGTGTTCTTATGGACGAAGAAGAAGTTTCTACACCAAAAGAAGGTGAAGAAGAAAAAGTTCATTTCAACTCAGAACATCACATTCTCCTTGAAGATGCTAAATTAATGAAAACTGGGGCTAAAATTGGTGATGAACTTGTTTTCCCACTTGAAAAGAAGGAAGATTTTGGAAGAATCGCAGCTCAAACAGCAAAGCAAGTAATTATGCAAAAAATTCGTGAAGCTGAAAAAACTTCTGTTATTTCTGAGTTTGGACAAAGAGAAGGTGAAATTATTTCTGGAACAGTTGAAAGAATGGAAAGAGGTTCTGTTTACCTTGATATGGGAAGAGCTGTTGGGTTATTGCCTTATGAAGAACAAATTCCTGGGGAAAGATTTAAGCAAGGAGAAAGAGTTCGGGCTTATCTTTTCAAAGTAGATGAAACATCAAGAGGTGTTTTTCTAAAACTTTCTCGTTCACATCCTAAATTCCTACAAGAATTATTCAGTGCTGAAGTTCCAGAACTAGCTCAAGGAATTGTTGAAGTTAAATCAATTGCCAGAGAAGCAGGTTCTAGATCAAAAATTGCTGTAATTTCTAATGATGATCATGTGGATCCTGTTGGAGCACTTGTTGGACAAAGAGGAGTTCGAGTTTCAACAATCATGTCAGAACTTGGAGGAGAAAAAATTGATATTATCGAATGGTCAGAAGATCCAGCAAAATTCGTAGAAGAGGCTTTATCTCCTGCACATATTCTTGATATTCAAATTACAGAAACAGAAGAAAGTCGAATTGCAAAAGTTTTAGTTGCACCAGATCAACAATCATTAGCGATTGGAAAAGGTGGTCAAAACGTTCGTCTTGCTGCAAAATTAACTGGTTGGAAAATTGATATCGCTTCAATTGAAGTTCCGGAAGAAGCAAAAGAAGAAGTAAAATTAGAAGAATAAATTTAATTTAATATATGAATCTTTTACACGATGTTCCATTAGGAAATAAAACACCGGAAGAGTTTAATGTAATTATTGAGATTCCAAAAGGATCAAACAATAAATACGAAATTGATAAAGAAACTGGTCTAATAGCGCTTGATAGAGCCAATTATTCTAGCGCACCGTATCCTGTAGATTATGGTTTTGCACCTCAAACTCTTTGGGAAGATGGCGACGCTTTAGATGTTGCAGTTCTTACAACTTGGCCTTTAAATGTTGGTATTGTTGTAAAAGTTCGACCAGTTGCTGTTATTAAAATGATTGATGACGGAGAATCTGATTTCAAAGTGATTGCAGTTCCTGTAAAAGATCGTCGTTGGGAAAATATTCATGATTTAAATGATATTAACCCTCATCAATTAAAAGAAATTGTTCACTTTTTTGAAACTTACAAAAGTTTGAAGAGCGATACAGATAGACATGTTGTAGATATCCAAGGAATTGGTGATAAAAAAGAAGCGATTGAAGCAGTTGAAAAGTCTATAGAAATGTATAAAGAAAAACACAATAAATAAGCTTTCTAGATGTATAAAGAAAAAAAACCCGCCTTCGGCGGGTTTTTTATTTCATTCTCTTATCAATCCTTTTAACTTCTTCAAAAAGTCTTCTCAATTCTCTTGAAGCTGGAATATCAACATCTTGAGTAGTTGCTTTTTGAGCGAGAGACAGACAAGCTGTGCAGCAGAATATTTTATTCCCTGAGACTAAGACGGCCTCGTGTTTGAAAGATTCTGAAAAAGACTCTTTCAAAACAATAATGTGAGCTGCTCTTTCTAAACAGAAATCACAAGTTTTTGATGATCCCAACAGGTTTCTTTGAGAGATAAAATAACTACAAGTTTTACTCCTAAAGATCAACACCAGGTATAGGACAATTCCCGTCAATAAAGATAAGAATATTAAAGTAATGTTCATTTATTCAAAGAATACTTTTTTATGGACAAAAATCAATTGTGTTAAAATAAATAAGTTATTAAATAAGAATTATTATTATGAAAAAATACCAAATTGTTACGTTTTTATTAATCGGATTTGCATTAGTTTCGGCATTACCTGTACAAGCTCGAGAAGATAGAGCCTCTACATCCGCGGAGAGAATAGAAAATAGAGCAGAAAGAAAAGAAAATAGACAAGAGAATGCTGAAGAAAGAAAAGCAAGACGACAAGAGATCAAAGATAATTTATCAGCAAAAAAAGAAGAGAGAAAAGCAAAGTTTACTGAAAAGAAAAAAGAAATTTTTTCAAATAAAATTTCAAAGATATTTGAAAGATTTGATAAAACTATAGAGAGGTTAGAAAGTATATCTTTAAAAGTTGAAACTCGAATTGCTAAAATTGAAGATGAGGAAGACAAGGACTTGAGCGATGCGAAAGAAAAGTTAGACGATGTGAAAGTCTCAATCAGTGACGCAAAGGATTTAATAAATTCAACTCAAGAAGAAATCGAAGCTCTAATTGCAAGTGAAAGCGAAATAAGTTTTGAAGGAATAAAATCATCTACAAAAGAAATTACAGAAGCGATAAAAAAAATAAAAGTTTCGTTGGTAGAAGTTGTTAAGTCAATTAAATAAAATTAATCTCAAATTTTATGGAAAACGAAAATCAAAATTTTGAAATAAAAAGTAAAAGCTCAGGAGACAGAGTTGGTCCTCTAGTTGGTTCAACAATAATAATTCTTATAATCGTCTTGGGAGCATTCTATCTTTTTTCAACAATCAAAGAAAAAGTTGCAGTTGAAAACCAAAATGCCGTAGAATCAGAAGTTGTGAACGAAAATAAATCAGATGAAATAATAGACATAGAGTCTGATTTAAATTCAACAGAAGTTTTAGATATGGAAGCTGAACTGAAATCAATGGAAGCAGATTTTCAAATTTAATCTAACAAAAAAGAAAGGCACGCCGGCTTCGCCGGCGTGCCTTTCTTCATACCTTTTTTATTTTTAACTTTTAGTGTAAACTCGGCCTACTTATGACAAATGAAAAATATAAAATATTAAATAAAGAAAATTTATCAGGTGGACAAATTGAACTAGAAATCGAAGTACCTTTCGAAATTATTCAAAGATTTCGAGCGGATGCAGTGAAAGAAATTTCAAATGAAATTGAAGTTGATGGTTTTAGAAAAGGTTCAGCTCCAGAAAAAATTGTAGTTCAAAAAGTTGGAGAGATGATGGTTTTAGAAAAATCTTCTTACCGAGCAATCTACAATATAATTCCTCTAGTTTTAGCAAACGAAAAAATTGAAGCATTAACTTTTCCAAATATTACTGTTACAAAAATTGCTCCAGAAAATCCTCTTGTGTTCAAAATGAATGTAACATCGATGCCAGAAATTTCGCTTCCTGATTACAAATCAATTGCTTCAAAAATTAAAAAAGAAGAAGTTGAACTAAAAGAATCAGAGGTTGATGAGTACATCGAATATATTAAAAAACAAAGAGCTCAAGGAATGGCGATGTCAGAAGGAAAAAAAGTTGATATGGAAAATTTAGAACTTCCTGATTTTGATGATGAGTTTGTAAAAACACTCGGAGACTTTAAAACAGTTGATGAGTTTAAAACAAAATTAAAAGAAAATATGTTGGAAGATAAAAAAATGAGAAACACAGAAACTCACCGTTTGAAAATTATTGAAGCAATCGTAGAAAACATTTCAACAGAAATCCCTGATGCATTAATTGAACAAGAAACAGAAAGAATGTTTGGAAAATTTAAACACGACATAGCGCAATTTAAAATGGAACCCGAAGAATATCTTTTACAAATAAAAAAGACCGAGGAAGATTTGAAAAAAGAATGGAGACCAGATGCTGTGAAACGAGTAAAGATGAATTTAGTATTACCAAAAATTGCTGACGCTGAAAAAATAAAGATTGATGAAAAAGAAATAGAACACGAACTTCACCACATCAAAGAACAGGATTCTGCTGTAGATGAAAATCACGCGAGAGCATATATTCAAAATGTTTTAACAAACGAAGCTGTATTCAAGTTACTTGAAACGCTTTAATTAAAAAGTTACACGCATTACAAAAAAACAAAAACACTCTGAAAACTTTCAGAGTGTTTTTGTTTTTATTCTATATATAATCTCCTTAAATTAGAGTTTCACAAAAATGTATAACCCTTTCAAACAAACACTACCAACTGTGTAACATTTGTCCTACCCAATCAACAACACTGAGGCGACAGCAACAGACGCTGTTTCTGCGCGTAAAATATTTTTTCCTAGAGAAGCATATTGAACTTTTCTTCTATCAAACAATTCTCTATCGCGAGGATCCCATCCACCTTCTGGCCCGATAAAAATACAAATCTTTTTTGTCTCACGTAATTGCGAAACATTTATCAAAGGAGCATTGATGTCTAAAATCACAGGAGTAGTCTCTGCAAGCTTCAGAGCAACAGAAAGCTTTATCGGTTCATCGATAAATGGTAAATCTTTTCTTTCAGATTGCTCAGCTGCTTCTCGAACAATTTTATCTGCACGGTCCATATTTAATTTTTGTTTTTCTGTACGAGTAGAAATAAATGGAGTGATTCTTGTAACTCCAATCTCTGTAGCTTTTTGCAAAACCCACTCAAATTTATCCTTCTTAATAACAGACGCAAAAAGATGAACTTCAATTTTATTTTCCAAATCTTTTTTAGAAGCCTTTTCAACTTTCTCTTTGTAAACCACAATTTCTCTTTTCATGATTTGATTAATTCTTCCGTGACATTCGATTCCTGTTCCATCTAAAAGAATAACAGCGTCGCCTGTTTGCAGTCGAAGAACATCTCGCATTTGATGCACCATATTTTGATCTGTAATTTTTACAGTATCTTTATCTCCAATTGTGCTTTCTAAAAAGAATCTGTGTATTTTCATAAATTTGTTGTTTATTGTAATTATTGGCTTATTTAGAAAATTTCTAAAATTTCTAAAGTTTTGATAAAGAAGTTCTAAAGATTTACTATAAAAGCTGTCAACCCTGTGGATAAAAAATTAATACATTGATAAAGAAAAAGAGGACAGAGTCCTCAGAACAACCAACTCCAATTAATCAAATTTTGATCCTTTGGTGAATTATCGTCGATTGCGATCAGTGAAAAATCCAAGCGACCTTCTTCTGGAATTTCCAACAACTGAAAATTCGAAAACTTTCTCCCCATGCCGTTCATGATAGAAAAAATATGATCGATTCTTTCGTTGATTCTTTTTGAAGGGTTCAAATCTAAATTGACCTCTTGATAAAAATCACCCCAGTCATAGCGAAGGAAATATTGATAAAATCCCTCTCCTGGAATTGAGACATGAATGACTCCATCATTTTTTAAAACCCACATCATCTGGGCTCTCAAAATTATTGGGGTCAAAAATTTTCTCGTAGCAAGATCACAATTTTCAAATTGAATCACGACAAAAAAATCATCCGCCAAACTCTCCGCCTCCCTTGCGATATCGCTGGCAGCAAGAAGAGTGTCATCAACCTTCACTGAAACTTTTCCGTTTCCTCTGACTGTTTCTAAAATCATTTCGAGTGTGCTTTCTGTTTAATTAAGGTTCAATTTTTCCTAAAAACACATTAACACAAAATCATACTTTGTCAAAAACAATTACAAAAATTTTGTACTTAACACTTACTCCAAAAACTGCTACTATTCTCCTCATGATAATCCCAACAGTAATCGAAAAATCACAATTCGGCGAAAGAGCATACGACATTTATTCACGACTATTAAAAGAAAATATTATTTTTGTTGGTGGAGTAGTAGATGACTACATGGCCAATCTTATTATCGCTCAACTTCTTTTCCTTCAATCAGAAGATCCTAAAAAAGAAGTTAAACTTTACATCAACTCTCCAGGAGGATCTGTAACAGCAGGACTTGCAATCATCGACACAATGAATCATGTAAAAAATCCTATCGCCACAGTTTGTGTGGGTATCGCCGCTTCTATGGGTGCGATTATTCTTGCATCTGGAGATAAAGGAAAAAGATTTGCACTTCCCAACTCTGAAATAATGATCCACCAACCAATGGGTGGAGTTGAAGGACAAGCCTCTGATATTGCTATTAGTGCAAAACATATTTTAAAAACTCGAGATAATCTTTATAAAATACTTGCAGAAGCTTCAGGAAAAACATCAGCACAAATTGAAAAAGATTCTGACCGAGATTATTTCATGTCTGCCGAAGAAGCAAAGAAATACGGCCTTATCGACAAAGTTCTAACAAAGTAAAATCCTCCAAATTTGCTATTGACATTTTAATAAAAAAAGTTACAATTGGTAGCGAAACTTTCTTGTTCCTTTAAAGATCCTCCCCCGCCCAGTCCCTTCTTTATTATCGGTTTTCTCCAAACCGATATGTGATTTACCCTAATTTACTACCATCTCGACTGTTATGTAGAAATTAGAGTAGCGTTCTATAGACGCTTTTGATCCGAAAAGGAAAAATACTTGGGTAGAGGAGCTTACAAGAGCCCAACCCTAAAAATTCCCCCCGCCGGCTAATGGCGGATCAAAAATCACGAAGGGGCTGGGCTCCTTTTTCTTTTATTGCATCTTCTTGCAAAAGACCCCCCGTTTCTCTATGATGAAGCCGTTTAACACCTTATACACATGTCACTACTAATAGTATTAATTATAGCCATCGCCGCAGGATTAACAGGTATCGCACTGGGGTGGTTCTTGCGTTTTATTATTTCTTTAGGAAAGCGTGGCTCTATGGAACTGGAAATAAAAGAGATGATGCTCTCTGCTCGTGAAGAAGTTGAGAAAATACGAAATGAAGCAGAAGAAGAAGCTTCAGAAATTTTAAAACAATCTAAAATTGAAATCCACGAATTTGAAGAAAAGGTAGAAAAAACAGAAACTCGCCTTATAAATAAAGAAAATTATCTAGATAAACGCCAAACAGACTTAGATGAATCTGCAGAAGAAATCAAACATAAACAAACTCAAATTGAAGAAACAGAAATTCGATTAAAGAACCTTGAAAAAGAAAAAGTTGATTTTCTAGAAAAAATTTCAGAAATCTCAAAAGAAGAAGCTAAAAAAGAATTAATTGAGAGCTTAGAAAAAGAAAACGCTGAAGATATTATGATCCGTTTGCAAAAAATGGACATCAGCGGAAAAGAAAAATTAGAATTGAAAGCTAGAGATATTATCACTACGGCTATTCATCGCCTGGGAAACTCTGTGTCTTCAGATATTTTTTCAAGCAATGTAACACTTCCCTCTGACGAGATTAAAGGAAAAATCATTGGAAAAGAAGGACGAAACATAAAAAGTTTTGAAAGAGCAACAGGTGTTGAACTAATAATAGATGATACTCCTGCCACAATTTCAATTTCATCTTTCGATCCTGTTCGTAGAGAAATTGCAAAAATAGCATTGGAACAATTAGTTTTAGATGGCCGAATCCAACCTGCAAAAATTGAAGAATGTGTAGAAAAGGCAAAGAAATCTATAAATAAAACTATTGTAGAAAAAGGAGAACAAGCGGCATATGAATGTGGAATTTTTAATTTAGATCCACGAATTATTTCAATTTTAGGAAGATTGCATTTCAGAACTAGTTACGGACACAATGTTTTAAGACACTCTATTGAAATGTCACATATTTCAGGGATGATTGCTGAAGAAATTGGCGCAGATGTGAGAGTGGCAAAAGCTGGCGCCCTTTTACACGACATCGGAAAAGCTGTTGATCACGAAGTTCCTGGGACTCACGTAGAAATCGGAAGAAGAATTTTACAAAAATTCGGAGCAGATGAGGCTGTAATAAAAGCAATGCAGGCGCATCACGAAGAATATGCTTATGAAACGCCCGAATCGATTATTGTTCAAGTAGCTGATGCAATTTCTGGAAGTCGTCCAGGAGCTCGTCGAGACAATACAGAAAACTACTTAAAACGTCTAAATGATTTAGAAGCAATTGCCAATGAATTTAAAGGGGTTGAGAAATCATATGCCCTTCAAGCAGGACGAGAAATAAGGATTTTTGTAAATCCTGAAGAAATTTCAGATTTAGAAGCACACAATTTAGCCAGAAACATAGCACTTAAAATTGAAAAAGATTTGAAATACCCTGGAGAAATCAAGGTTACAGTCATAAGAGAAAACAGGGTTATTGAAGTTGCTCGATAAAATTTTAATAAAGTAACAGTTTGACTTTTTATACTGTTTTGCAATAATTATAGAGTACTAAGACGAAAAGGGGTCCAAAAAGTGTTGGTGCTTTCGGCACCCTTTTTATTTTCTAGACACCTCAATAGTTACTCTTATATCTGCCCTATCTAAATAAACAAAATACTCGTTACTTAATTTTTTATAAAGAGAAGACGCAAAGCTTCTATTTGGAAACATGATCTTACAGAATCGATTTTTCTCGATTAAATATTCAATCAGAGGAAAGTAATCCCCATCCCCAGAAACTATAACAACCTTATTAAAATCAACTTTATCTGCTAAATTCTTCATGACATTGAAAATTATGTCAGAATCAACATTTCCCTTTTTAAGTGAATTCATAAGAAAATTATGGCTTTTAAAAATTAGTTTAAATCCTGCCGTCTCAAGTTTAAT
Source organism: Minisyncoccota bacterium (assembly GCA_018061745.1). Lineage (GTDB taxonomy): Bacteria > Patescibacteriota > Minisyncoccia > Phycocordibacterales > JAACPR01 > JAGOTN01. The sequence continues at coordinate 900 of JAGOTN010000016.1, read as the reverse complement.
GTAAAGTTTTTCCTCTTTGTCTGAGAAATAACCCATAAAATAGTAAGCATTTTCAACGTTATATTTGTCTTTTAGGTAAACCCTGAACTTTTCATGATCAATTTTCCAGTCATTTCTAATAGTTCCCATATATAAATTCTGCCCATCAATAAAAGCTATATTCTTCAAAACTTCAGCACAATATCACACGGCCGATTAAATTTTGTTAAAGAAAAAATAAAGTTTTTGACAAAAAGTTATAAACATTGTTTGTTTTTAAGGTGGTTGCTATAAAACCCTTGTTTTATATAATTATTTCCAGCTTAATAACAAAGTCGTTTTAAGCGGTTATCGGTTAACAAACCCGTTTTTTACGGATTGATTAATACAACCACATATGAATAAAGCAGCATTAGTAGAAAAGGTACACGAAGTGTTAGGAAGTACAAAGGTAGAAGCTGAGAAAGTTGTAGATACAGTTTTTGATTCAATCGCTAAATCTTTGAAATCTGGAGAAGAAGTTTCAGTTGCAGGATTCGGTATTTTTGAAGCTAAAATGCGAGCAGCTCGAACAGCTAGAAATCCTCGAACTGGGGAATCTATCAAAGTTCCAGCAATGCGAACACCAAAATTTAGAGCTGCTAAGGCCCTAAAAGATTCTGTTAAATAATAAATTTAACAAGATCAAACAAGTTTCATACAAAAGTTAAATTTTAAGTTACTAAATTTAACAAGCAAAAGGCCGTCTTCCAGACGGCCTTTTGCTTTATTTTAATATTATATTTGGTGCGGGTAGGGGGAATCGAACTCCCATTTACTGCTTGGAAGGCAGTCATTCTACCATTAAACTATACCCGCAAAGATCGATACATACATACAACAAAATCTGTTGTAATATTGAGATTATCAGATTGCTACAAA
>JAGOTN010000002.1 GCA_018061745.1 Minisyncoccota bacterium | reverse complement strand
TCTTTTATTATGGAGCAAAGAACTACTATTTTAGAAGTTTCTATTTCAGAGATTGCGAATGATGCGAAAGCAGGGAAAATTGAAAAAATTTCAGTTGATAACAACGCTGTTGAAGTTTTGCTAAAAGCGGAAGAAGGAAAGGAAGCTTTGAAGAAAACAACAACTAAAGAATCAGAAGCGGGAATTACGGAAGTTCTAACATATTATGGTGTTACAGCAGATCAGTTGAGCTCAATAAATATTGAAATTCTAAAACCTTCAGGATTTTTATTCTGGACTGCAAATATTTTGCCGTTTCTTCTACCAATTATTTTCATTGGACTTTTAATTTGGTATTTATCAAGACAAATGAAAGGGGCAAGCATGCAAGCTTTTACTTTTGGACAATCTCGAGCTCGAATGTCTGATCCTAAAGATGGAAAACAAAAAGTTACATTCAAAGATGTGGCCGGTGTGAAAGAAGCAAAAGTTGAATTGATGGAGATTGTAGATTTTTTGAAAAATCCTAAAAAGTTTTTGGATATCGGTGCGCGAATTCCTAAAGGAGTTTTGTTAATGGGTTCTCCGGGAACTGGAAAAACTTTACTTGCGAGAGCTGTGGCTGGGGAAGCTGGCGTGGCATTCTTTTCAATTTCAGGATCTGAGTTTGTGGAAATGTTTGTGGGAGTTGGAGCAAGTCGAGTGAGAGATTTATTTAAGGCTGCAAAAGATAATGCACCTGCAATTATTTTTATTGATGAGATTGATGCTGTAGGGCGTTCTCGTGGTGTTGGAATCGGAGGTGGAAACGATGAGCGTGAACAAACTTTAAATCAAATTCTTGTTGAGATGGATGGTTTTGAGCCAAATGAAAAAGTTATTGTTATGGCTGCGACAAACAGACCAGATGTTTTAGATCCTGCAATTTTACGACCAGGAAGATTTGATAGACGAGTGATGATTGATTTACCTGATAGAAATGATCGTCTAGAGATTTTGAAAATTCATGCACGTGGAAAACCTCTTGCTGAAGATGTTGATTTGGATTTGATTGCACATCGAACACCGGGATTTTCTGGAGCTGATTTATATTCTCTTGTTAATGAGTCTGCTATTTTAGCTGCGCGCGAAGAAAGAAAAAGCGTTGCTCAATTTGATTTAATTCGCTCAATTGAAAAAGTAATGCTTGGACCTGAAAGAAGAAGTCATTTGATTACAGGAAAAGAAAGAGAAATTGTTGCGTATCACGAAGCGGGGCACGCGCTTGTTTCTTCTGTTTTACCAAATGCAGATCCTGTTCATAAAATTTCAATTATTTCTCGAGGACGATCTGGTGGTTATACAATGAAACTTCCTGAGCTTGAAAAAAGTTTACATTCTCGCGCAGAATTTATTGATGATATTGCGATGACTTTTGGTGGTTATGCTGCAGAGATGATTGTTTTTGGAGATGTGACAACTGGTCCTTCAAATGATTTGCAAGTAGCTTCAATGCTTGCGCGAAGTATGGTGACTCGTTATGGTATGAGTGAAGCGATTGGACCCGTTGCACTTGAATCAGAAGGGAGAACAATTTCAGGTGCTCCAGGGGTTGATGGAAAAGATTTTTCTGAGAAAATTAGTTCTGAAGTTGATGGAGAAATCCGAAGAATTGTTGAGACTGGATTGAAAACAGCAACTGACGTTTTGAATGATAAAAGAAATGTTCTTGATGCAATTGCAAAAAGACTTTTGGAAGTGGAAGTTCTTGAGAGAGATGACTATGAACAAATTTTAATTGCACACGGGATTTCTATACGCCCGCGTGCAAAAATGAATTTGTCGGAAGGTGTTCCTCAAGTTTAAAGTCGAAAATAAAAATGCGCCTATAGCTCAGTTGGTAGAGCGCAGAGCTTATACCTCTGTGGTCCTAGGTTCGAGTCCTAGTGGGCGCACAAAAGAAAATACCGCTTACTTAATTCAGCGGTGGATAAGGGTTGATTGATTTGCTTTTTTAAAGATCTGCAGCACATTCGAGACATATGCAGTGTCCGTCTGTGTTGTGTTTGAGGAATTCCGAGTCCTCTGGAATGTTAGGTTTTTGGTTTTCTGAGGTTAGTTTTCTTTCTGGGATCTCTCTTATTCCTGGAACTAATGGTTTTTGGGGTTTTTGTGCTTTGGCAATTTTTCTGAAGCTTTTTCCTTCGATACTCATAATTTCTCCTTCCTTTTCAGATTATCACTTTTTTAAAAAAGAAAAAAGCGCGCCACGGAGTGGCGCGCGATTGAATAAGTCATGGTTTTCTGTAGAAAAAACTTCCTTTAGGAAGCAGTACAGGAACACTTCTTCCTATGGGAATGGTTCTTTTTGTTGTTAACTCGCTCAGATAAGTCATGCTTTGGATTTCCTCAAATCCATCTTCGAATTCAAAGTTTTCATTATTACAATGCTTCCTGAAAGCATTATCCAGCTTCAAGCGCATCTTCAAACTCATCTCTTCTGTTTGAGGATGTTCTTGAAAAATAAGGTGCTTTTGAAAAAGAACATTACAAATGGACGTAATTGTTGTTTGTGAGTCAACATTCCTGTCTATTGTTGCTCTTTCAGGATTTTTGTGGAAACAAATATAAATAGCTATAAGGTTTCCGAGGGATAACAAATTCCTTCCATTGAAAGGAGTTCTTTTTTGATACATCGAAGTGAATGCTTCAAGGATCAAGTGTTCTAACGTTAGTAGTTTTTTTAATGGTATTTTTTTCATTTTGAAGGGCTTCTCAATATGAAAATTAGCAGAATTATGTGGATTTGTAAAATAAAAACAGCCTCGATGCCCGTGCAGTGTTGGGGACTGCTTTGCGGACACCGAGACCTGAATTGTTTTTGGTCGACCTGGAAGAGAACTCATCGCTGACTGTATCGCGCCATCTCCACAACAACAAATTGCTGTCACAGGGACATTGGACCTTCCTCTCGGGCTTCTCCATTCTCAAAGAGGTTTTTTCTGGTATGTAAACGCCTGGAGAGCTTCGAAACTTTCACGCGTACATATTTTACCCAAAATCACAGTCACGGCTGAATATGTGCACACCCGCCACTTGACCCCTAATCTTCTTCAGTTACTCAAAAACTATCCGTCGGCAATATTACCTTTTTCTTTTTAAAACGCAACTTTTTGAAATTTACTCAAAATGCACCTCTGGGCGAGTTGAAAGTTCAATTGCAATGTCTTTGTGTTTTTTTAATTCTGGATCTTTCTTAATTATTTCTGCAGATTCGTTTCGAGCAGCTTCAACCATTTTAATATTTTTGATTGCTTCCATTCCTAGATCTGTTAAGCCCCATTGTTTTCTTCCATACAAATCTCCAGCGCCTCGAAATTGTAGATCAAATTCAGCAAGTTCAAAACCACTCTTTGAACTTTGCAAAGCTTTTAATCTCTCAATTGATTTATCTGATTTTGTATCAGCAAAAAGATACGCGTACGCTTGATTATTACTTCGAATCACACGACCACGGAGTTGGTGAAGTTGTGCCAAACCAAATCTTTCGGCACCTTCGATAATAATTGATGTAGCATTCGGCACATTCACACCCACTTCCACTACTGATGTCGCAACTAAAATTTTTGTTTCTCCACTTTCAAATTTTTTCATCACGGCATCTTTTTCTGTTGGCTTCATTTTTGAATGCAAAATATCGATTGTGTATTCTTTGAAAATTTCTTTTTTTAATCGTTCGGCTTCTGCTTTAACGGATTTTGTATTTAATGCAGTTTCTTTTGCAGGGTCTGGTTCATTTATTCTTGGACAAATAACATAAGCTTGTCTCCCAGATTTTAATTCTGTACGAATTTTTTCATAAACTTCTTTTCGTCCGTCTGGCAAAACTAATTCTGTGATGATCGGTTTTCTTCCTGAAGGCATTTGATCAAGAAGTGTTAAATCTAAATCGCCGTAAATTGTCAGAGCAAGTGTGCGGGGGATTGGAGTCGCGGTCATTGAAAGAAGGTGTGGAGCGAAATCGTCCTTTCGAGCAAGTTTTTGTCTTTGTGCTGTACCAAAACGGTGTTGCTCATCGATGACGATGTAACCTAAATTTTTAAATTGAACTGTTTTTTGTATAAGTGCATGTGTCCCAATCAAAATTGGAATTTCTCCGTTTGCAACCCATTTTAATAACTGTGGACGAGAAATGTTTGTGTATTTTTCACTTTTCACTTTAGAAGGAAATTTGAAACAACCACTTCCAGTTATAAGCGCAACTGAAATTGGCATGTGTTTAAAATATTCAATGAAATTTTCAAAATGTTGTTTAGCTAAAATTTCTGTTGGCACCATGTATGCAGTTTGAAGATTGCCGAAGTCTTGGTCTTTGTGTGGACGAGTGATTGTGGTGGCGTAGATGGTCGCGGCTGCGACAGCAGTTTTGCCGGAGCCAACATCACCCTCAAGCAGCCGCGACATTGGCTTATTAGATTTAAAATCTTCGAGGATTTTTTCTATTGAACTACTTTGTGAACTTGTTAACTCAAAAGGAAATCGATCGATAAAACTTTGGACTTCTTTTTTTGTTGGTTCAATTAAGAATGATTTTTTTTCTTGCCGGCGCGCTCTTTCCATTTGATTTTTCAATTGAATAAAAAATATTTCTTCAAACGCAAATCTTTTTCTCGCAGACAGTGCATCGTTTTCTTTTTTCGGAGCATGAATCCAAACAAGAGCGGTTCTTTTTGATGGCAAATTATATTTATCTAAAATCTTTTGAGGAATAGGATCAACTAGTTCATCTATAAGCCCACTGGTAAAAACTTTCTGTATCGCATGGTAAATCCAATTTGAAGTCATTCCTTTTGATTCAGGATAAACAGGATACAGAGTGTGCTCAGCATCTCCAAAAAGTGAATTACCGATCAATTGAGGAAGTTTTGAAACGGCTTCAATTTTTGGATTATTGAAAACTAATTTACCTTTGTAGTCAGAAATTTTTCCTGTAACTTTTACAACACTTCCGTCCTGCAACATTTTTGCAAGATAAGGTTGTCTAAACCAAGTTACTTTTACACTTCCAGTTTCATCAAAAACTGTCGCTGTTGCTTTGGACATTTTACTGCTATAAGTTTTTCCAGTTTCGAGTTTATTTATTTTTCCATACACTGTGGCATTTTCTCCAACGATTAAACTATCAATAGAAGATGCTGAAGCAGTGTCACCGTATCGAGAGGGGAAATGGTAAAGAAGATCGCGAATGCTAGAAATACCCATTTTTTTCAGGGCAATTGCGTGTTGTTCTCTTAATCTAAATTGCTCTTTTACAGAATCTTCTAGTCGCATCTGCGTAGTTTATCACAGCTCGGGTTTTAGGTATTTACTATTTATAAATCTCTCTACTTCTTTTTTATCCTTTCCGTACTTCATAAATGATAGTTGTTTTAGATCTCCAACAATGTCAGGGTTTCCTGGAGGAGCAAATTTAATATTTATATTGAAAGGTTTTTGTGGAGTTCCTTGTGAAAGCATTTTCAAATAACAGTTAAGATTTTCAATATTCATAATGTCATTAGAAGAGAATGTTGGAAGAAACTGACTCTCTAGATATTGAGCGTCATCATTACCAACTCGAAATACCGCCATTGTTCCAACGTTTCCAAAAACCGCATTTTTAATTTTGTCATCAAGTTGCGCGATGAATTGGTGAGCAAGATTCAATCCGAGTTTATATTTTCGAGCTTCAGATAAAATTGTAGCGATAGAATCTGTTGTTACGTTTTGGAACTCATCTATATATAGATAGAAAGGACTTAAAGTTTTTACATTTGCATCCACACGAGAAAGTGCAGCCATCAAAATTTTTCCAACTAAAATCAAACCGATCAAGTGAGAGTTGATATCACCAAGACGACCTTTTGAAAGATTTACCAAAAGAATTTTCTTTTCATCCATCACTTTTCTAAAATCAAAACTCGAATGTTCTTGAGCGATAACTGGTCGCATAATATCGTTTGCTAAAAATGTATCAAACTTACTTGTGATATACGGCACAATGTTTTGAAGAGAAGCTTCACCGCCGGCTTTGTCTGCAATCTCTCTCCAGAATTGAACTACAACTGGATTTTTACAATGTGAAAGTTTTAATTCACGATAACTTTTATCAGAAAGAACTCTAGAAACATCAAGAAGGGTAGAGCCAGTGTCTGGATCTTCAATTACCAAAAGTGTCGCATTACGGAAATATTGTTCAAACATAGGACCTCCAGCTGTGGCCATGTCAAAAAGTTTATTAAAAATAGAAAGCATTTCGTTCACAACAAAAGTTTTTTGTTCAGGGAAATTTCTATCGTACTCCAACATGTTTAGAGCCATTGGTCTTTCTGTATTTGCAGGATCAAAATAAATTACATCTTCATATCTTTCTTTTGGAATGTTCGCCAAGATGTCTTGAATATCACTTCCGTGTGGATCGATAAAACAAACTCCTTCGCCATTTTGAATGTCTTGCACAATCATTTGTTTCAAGAAACTTGTCTTACCAGTACCAGTTTGTCCGATTACATACATGTGTCGTAGTCGATCTTCAGGTGTCATAAAAATTTCGGTACTCATATTGCTGTGAGTGTTTGATCCAAGATAGATACCTTCTGTTGGAATAGATAAAGGAGAAGGCGCACTTGTGAATCGACTTTTTTTAAGCTGAGAGTTTTTTGAAATACCTTTTTGAGGCAGGTGAAATACGGTTGCGATTTCTTTTAAGTTTAAAGGATTGTCTTGGCTTGATGAAAATCTCCGATAAATAAAATCATTAAAAAATTGCTTACGACCTTTTATTTCAACATCGTGAAATGTAAATCTATTACTTGTGGTATCTTCAAATTGATTGAATGCCGATTTTATTTCACGTAAAATATCTTCGGCGCGAGTTGGAGTGGTTGCTGAAGTCACAACTCTAATATTTGTAGAAACAATTGTAGTTTCTAATTTTTTCTTAACTTGAGAAATTTTATCTGAATCAATTTTGTCTTCTTTACTGTCATTTGTTTTTTTACTCTCTGTTGCTTTATAAACTAGATTGGCAACGTTTTTAAAAATGACACTACTTGTCGTGTTTTGAACATGGAACTCTTCAATAGCTTTTTTTCCACTTTCTAATTTCTTCAAACCTTTCGCATAATTTTTGTTATAAAAATCTCCAACAGGTTTAAATATTAATTGAATTGAGGCACCTTCTGTTTTTTCATCAATTTTGGTAAGGGTAGATAAAAGAACATTAAGAGGATCTGTGTCAAAATCGTCGATTGTTTTTATTGGTTGTGCAGGAGATTTTTTTAGGGAAGTGTATGAACCGGCAGCACTTCCTTCTTTTGGAAAAATATTAAAATCATCTTTTTCAATTGTGACAATTGCATCTGGAAAAACAGAAAGGACTTGTTTTTCTAAAAGGGCATTATATTTTTCATGAACAGAAATATAGAAAACAAATTCACGACTTCCAATAGGGTTGGCAATTTCTACAGACATATACTCATCGTCATTTTTTCCAGCGACAATAGAAAGCATTCCAGAAAAGAAAATCTGCATTTGAGAAACCAATTTTTTCTCGTCGTCTTTGTTTTCTGAATCTTCTCGCTCTGGAATTGTAATACTAAAAAGAGTTCTTTTTAATTCATTAAATATAGGAAGAGACTCTTTTAATCCATTTACAGAATAACCAGATCTTAAATATTCAATTAAAAATCTGTGAAAATCGTCGTTCACATGATCGTCTTCAAGTTTTTGAGCAATATCAATTGCATTTAGGATTCCTTTTTCCATCGCAATACTTATAAGTTCTGCCATCTTTTCGTCGTGAGCTTCTGGTCTTAATTCAAGTACAATCTCATCACGAATCCTTTCTGGTATAACAGTTCCTTTAGCAAAAGCGTCTTCCGGCTTCAATGAAGAGTAATTTAAAAGTTCGTTCTTAATAATCTCTTTTTGGGTTTCTGTATCGGCTTCTTTTTTTGTTTCAGATTGAAATTGGCGTTCTATATTTGCAATCCTTTCTTTTAAAAAGGCCAATTCCTCTTTTTGTGATGAAAACGGAGCTTCAAGTTTTTCCATGTTGATATGATTATACCTTATAATTTTTTTGGTGTAAGATTAAATGCATGTCAGAAAAACCAAAAGGTGGATTTAAAAGTTTTGAAGAACTTCCGGAAGAATTTATCAAATCAGTTGAGAAGTTTGCTGTTGATGAATCTGAAATTGATATAAATGAAGAAGATTTATCAAGTGAACAGTTTCAAAATCTTATTAAAGACAATGCTCCTAAGCCTCCTAAATCTGTAGAAGATACTGATAAAAGAGCAGGTGGTTATAATCAAAGAAAAAAAGCAGCTCAATTATTAAGTGACGCAAATTTGAAAGACTCACAAGAGGCAAAAGATAATGAGACTCTTGCTTTTGAAAAATCAAAATCAACGCCAGAAAATAAAAAAAGAACTAATAAACGAATTCCTAAAAAAGGTTTGAAAGAAGTTGATTTTGATGATGGATCTGAATTAAAAGTAAGGATGCCAAATCCTGAAGACGTTGAAAGTCAATATGAAGGTTTGGATTTTGATTCATACGATAAATATAACGAGAAAAAATTAAAGACAAAAGATATTTTATCAGCGACTTCTATTGAAGATTTGTTGCAAAAGATTGATGCTAGTGAGGGAATTCAAGGTTCTCAAGAATATTTTAATAAAGACCAATTGAAAATGATTATTGAAGGAGTTAGAGATGGGGAATTAGAATATGACTACATTACAAGAAGTGGAAGATTGAGACAAAAAGTTTTTGATCTTTTACAGGAAGATGCAAAAAAAAATACACCCCCACCACTTCCACCCCTTCCAGTAGAAGAAGTTGTAGAGGAAGAATTAACTAAACCTGTTGCTGAAGAAGTTGTCGAAGAAGAGTTAAAGCCACTGGAAAACGAACCCAGCTACTTATTGGAAGAAGAGTTCATAAAACCTGTTGAGAAAAAAGAAGTAGTTAAGGAAGTTGAAGAGGTTGAGGATGAATTTGTATTGAAACTTCCTAAAAATAAAACAAAAGCAGAAAAACCTGTTGAATTAGAAGAGTTAAAAGAAAAAAAACCAAAGACTCCTAGAAAAAAACCTGTATTGTTTGTTGAAAATGAAGAGGTTAAATCGGAAAAATCTTCAGAGTTGATTGATGAAATCAATACAGAAATGCATTTGGAATCTAGAGAAAAAATAAGGACAAAGTTGCCTAATTCGTCAGCTTTACAGGGAGTTGAATTTAACTTTGAGTCTGAAAAAAATATTCCAGAAAAAAAAGAAGTTAAAAACATAGAGAAAGAATTAAAAATAAAAAGAGACACATTAATTCTTGCTCATAAAAAATCTGAAATTTTAGAAAAAGAGTTTGAGGCAAAGATGAAAAATCCATTTAGAAAGTTTGCATGGAAAGCTTTTGGAGTTGGTGTAAAAGAACACAATGCTTATATGGACAGATTTGAACAAGATAGATTAAACTATCAAAAAGCTGTCGATGATTATGTTGATTTGAAAGTTGAGCAAAGATTTGAGGATCTAAATTTATTAGATGAATGGAATCCTGAAAAGATAAAATATAGTTCTATTGGTTATAGTGATTTAAAACCTTATTTAAAGAAAAAACCCAATGAGCAGAAATATTATTTTGATGAATATGCAAAATATGACGATATTTCATTAAATTTAATTCAAGAAAGTAATATTTTTTCAAAAGAAGAATTGCAGTCAATGGTTGAAGAAACTATTTTAAAGAAAATTAGAAAAGAAGTAAAAAATGAAGTAGTGTCTGGGGAAAATAAATTGACAGCATCTTTGATGTCTAATTAATAAGTGGGTAAGTTTTTTGTATAAGTTTTGCAGTGTGTTTTAATTAGTGTTGATGAATATTAATAAAGCATTTAGTAGTTTATTTTTACTGACAACTTTTGCAATTTGCTCGGTTTTTATTACCCCCGTTACACAAGCTCAAGTTAGTGATGAATTAAATTCGTATCCAGAAATAACTTCAGAGGATGATTTAATAAACTTAGAACCTCAAATTTATGTATACGATATAAATATAGTTGATGATAATTACAAGACTAGTTCTGTAGTTTCTGGTAATTTTTCAATTTATAATATCGGGCAACAAACCGCCGCAGATATTAGTTATAAAGTAAATTTAATAGAAGTCATTTTTGATGAAGAAGGAACGCTTTATCCAGTGAGTTCTGTTTATGGTTCAGATCTTTATGAAATAGGTGTTTTGAAAAATGGCGAAACTAAAGAAAACTTTTCTATTAAAATACCAGACACTTTATCTAATGAAAACAGTTTTGCTTTAGAAATTATTGTTTTCTCAGGAAGTGAAGAAGTGTCATTAGAAAGAAAGGCTATAGATCTTGGGGGTAATTTGCTAGATTTTATTAGTTTTTTAGAAGCAAATATTAAAATTGGCGATAAAAATTTTCTTATAAAAGAAGGTCCGACTATTTCTGTTGATGAAAAGGTTAATTTGGTTTTGGTTTTGAAAAATGCACAAAATTTAAAAAATGTTACACCACATTTAAAAATATTTTCTGGACAAAATACTAATGGAGAAGTTGTGTATGATGTAAATTTGGATACTTTTAATATGAGTGCCAACACGGATCTTTCAAAGGTGATAAATTTACCAACAAACTTTAAGGGAGGAGTTTATACTGGATTACTAGAATTTATTAAAGATGGAAAGAGAATTTCTAATCATCTGGAGACTAGGTATATTATCGAAGGAGAAGAGTTAAAGCCAAAGATTGGTGAAGTGAGTTTTAGTGGTTTGGATCAAGATTTGATTGATAAATTTATTGTGTCTGTATCTTTTAAAGACACCCCTATTAATTATCGTTTAGATAAAGATGGAAATTTTATTGATAGTAGAGCGGAAGGTAATTTTATCAAAAATATTTCTTCTCTATCTGAAGAAGAAATTAATAATCTTCCAGTCGATAATATTTATACTTTTCCAGATAATTTATCCATGGAAGTAGCTATATTTGATTTAGAAACAAACACAATTTTAGATACAAAAAACATTTCTAAATTAGCAGATCTTAAATCTGATTTTGAATTTAATCCAATACGAAATAGTACAGATATTAAAGTTGTAATTAATTTAAAACAAAACGGTGAAGTGATTGATGTTAAAGAAATTGCAACAACAATTATTCCAAAAACAAAAATAATTTGGTTGGATCCTAAATTTGCCTCTGTTGCTGGTGGAATGATACTGGTAATTGTTTTGGCAATTATCATTTTAGTTTCTTACTTTAAGAAAAATAGAGATATTAATAATAAAAATATTACATTTGTTTCTGTTCTAATTTTATCTATCTTTGTTGCTGGATCAATAATTTATTTCGATAGACCAGAAAATGCTAACGCTGGTAGGGTTTATTTAACTGGAGTAAATATTATCAACCCTAAACCTCCGCAAATTAGAGGGTACGATAAGAATGAACGCATTGAATTTAGAGTGAAGTTTAATTTTACTTACTGTACCAATGAATGGTACACAACATCTGTTCAAATTTCTGAGCCAGCTTTAAGAGGCAAACCAGATAAACCTTTTGGACCTGCTCAAAAAAGTAATAAGACAAGAATGATTTCTGGAGGTGAACAAAAAGATTTTTTGTCTGAAGAAGTTAGAACTTTTAACGCCCCTGATAAACCTGGAATATATACATTCAGATATAGATTAATTGTAGAGAATGGTCAAAATACAGGTGTCACAAGAGAAGGTAGAGTTACATTTAAAGTAAACAAAGAAGATGTTTGTGCAAACATTGATGGTATTCAAGAAAGAGTTCCTGCAAGACTTCTGCAGTCTAGAAATGCAAATGGTGCTTTAATTTGTATTCCACAATCTGCAAACATTCAATGTTCCGCTTCAAAAAATAGGTTGGATGTTGGTGAATCTGTAACTTATTCAGCAAATAGAATCGACAATGGAATTGCTAATTTCAATTGGTATTCAGGAGGTGATGCTACTGGTTCAGTTTTGAAAACTCAAAACAATGTTGTGTCGAGTACTTATACAACTACATATGATGCTCCTGGAGTTTATCTTGTATCAGTGCTTGCTCAAACTGGTAATGATTCCGACAAATGTGCCGTTGGAGTTTCTGTGGGGGATGAATATAATGATCAGAATTTAGATGATTATTCAGATGATGGGTTAACTGAAGAAGATGAATATTATGTAGATGATGAAGGGAATAGATATCCTTTAGATAGAAATGCTCCAGCTGGAAGAATTGATTTTACAATGGATGCTTCTCTTACAAATACAACTTGTAAAGGAAATTGGGTTGCTGCAAATGTAATTAAATGTAGTTTGTATAAAAATAATGAAGAGGTTAAAAATGTTGAATTTGAGGATCAAGAAAATTTGTCTTCAGGGTCTTACCAGATTAAATGTATTCAATTAAGGGATGGTACTGAGATTGAATCAAAAATAAGAACCTGTCGTTTGAATCCAGATGTTAAAGAGTTTTAATTATTAAATATAGTCTCTCACTATGTTCGCTCGTTGTTTTGCGGAGGGTGAGGGATTCGAACCCTCGGTCCCGGTAAAAGGACGCCTCGTTAGCAGTGAGGTACTTTCGACCACTCAGCCAACCCTCCGTGTATTCGATTCTACTAGGCAAAATAATGCCGTGCGAGTACTTTATCATAAAATAAACGGCTTTTCTACTTTGGTTTTTTGTTTAAATTAATGTGCAATTGCGAATTTAAAGATATTTTTTGCACCAGATTCTTTTAGTGCGCGCTCGGCGTCCAAAAAAGTAGCACCCGTGGTCCAAACATCATCTATTAATAGAACATCCCGACCAGAAATTTTTTTAGGAAATTTAATTGAGAAACTTTGTTGAGTATTTTTAATACGAATTTTGCGAGAAAGTTTGGTTTGAGTATCAAAGTTTTTGGTATGAATTAAAATTTTTGGTTCATAAATTAAATTCAATTTTTTGATTTCATAATTTTTTAAAATTTGTTCACAAAGAATTTCACACTGATTAAAACCAAATTTTTGTTTGCGTATTTTTGTGCGGGGGATTGGGATAACTATTGCATTACTTATATTGTGAGATTTTGAGAATGAAATAATTTTTTCTGAAACCAAATCAGCGCATATATTTAAAGCCTTAGTGTTCTTATTGTATTTAAAAGAGTGAATTAAATGGCGGATTTCTGGATGTTTATATGAAAGAGATGTTTCGGCTATGTCGAGCGGGTTTTTTTGATAAAAAAAATCCGCTCGAACATCAAAAATTTTTTCATCTTCAGGTAAAATAAAATCAAAAATAAATTTACACACATTTTTTATTTTCAACAGTGTTCTCATAATCTTGCATGATATAATAAATGTCACATATCATGGCTAACTTTCTTGATTCAGTTTTTAAAAAATTTTCATCGCAAAAAGATGCAAGTGTGATAGGCGTTGATATTGGCGCATCTTCTATAAAAGTTGTTCAAATGCGAAGAAAGGGAGGAAGGGCTATATTGGAAACATACGGTGAACTTTCTCTTGGGCCATACGCTGGAATTGAAGTTGGAAGAGCAACAAAACTCGGTCCTGAAAAAATAGTAGAAGCATTAAATGATGTTTTGAAAGAATCAAACGCTACAACAAAAAGTGTGGCACTTTCAATTCCTATGCGACAAAGTTTGGTCGCTGTTATCAGAATGCCTCAAATGGAAGAAAAACAACTTGCACAAATGATTCCTATTGAAGCAAGAAAATATATTCCAGTTCCGATTACGGAAGTTTCTTTAGATTGGTTTGTTATTCCAAAAATAGATCCTGAACCAGATGATTATGAAGGTGTGCCAGATGGACAACATAAAATGCCACAAATTGAAGTTCTTGTTGTTGCAATTCACAATGATGTTTTGCAAGACTTCAGTACAATTATTTCTACCTCACAATTAAACGCGAGTTTTTTTGAAATTGAAATGTTTTCTACTGTAAGAGGTGTGATTGATTCAGGAGATAACACTCCTATTATGATGTGTGATTTTGGAGCAGGTGCTACAAAAGTTTATATGGTTGAAAGAGGAATTATTCGTGATTCTCATGTTATCAACAAAGGTTCTCAAGATATTACTTTAGCAATCTCCCAATCTATCGGTGTTTCTGTTGAATTTGCCGAAAGACTAAAAAGAAATTACGGAAAAAATACAAAAGAACAAGATGATCAAATAAAACAAATTATTGATTTAAATTTGTCACCAATCCTTTCTGAAATGAATACTGTTCTTGTGAATTTTCAAAAAAAATATAATAAAAATATTACTAAGGTTTATTTAGTTGGGGGAGGAGCTTTACTTCACGGCTTAGAAGCTCAGGCTCAAGGTAAATTATCAATCCCTGTTTTCTTTGGGGATCCTTTTGCAAAATTGGAAACACCAGCTTTTCTTGAGGGTATTTTAAAACAACAAGGTCTAGCTTTTTGTGGTGCGATTGGTTTAGGTTTACGAAAGTTGCATGAAATGGAATAAACCTTGAAAACTTATTCGCATTTTATAAAACATTATTGATATAATAGAAAGAGTTAAAAATATGGAACCAAAATTCACAACTTCATTTATACCAAAAAAACAAGTTGCCGTTTCTGCAAAGGGTTTATCTAGTTTTGGTTCAGGTTTTAGTTTCATGACGCTTCTTGCTGGAGTCGTTTTTGTTGCCGTGATTTTGTTTTCTGCAGCTTTATTTTTATACAGACTTACTTTAGAACAAAAGATTGCGGAACAATATGTGACTCTTGAAAAAGTTAGAGGTTCTTTTGATACAAACTTTATTTCACAAGCCACAAGACTAAACAGTAGAATAGTTTCTTCTGGAAAAATTATAAATAAACATTTAGCTCCTTCAGCAATCTTCGATCTTCTTGAAGAATTTACTTTGCAAACAATTTCGTTCAAAAGTTTTGAATTTTCAGACAACACTGATGGTAAGATAGTGGTTAAAGGTGTTGGTGAAGGAGATAGTTTTGCTTCAGTTGTTTTACAATCAGATGAGTTTGGAAAAAGTGGATATATGAGAGATGTACTTTTCTCAAATTTACAACCCAACACATTAGGAAATGTTAGCTTTGCTTTCGAAGCCACAATAGATCCTCAACTTGTTTTGTATAGTAGGGGATTGGTTCCAATTACATCTGAGTCGACAGATGTCCCTGCTGTTGAGCAATTAGATACGCTATAAAATATGAAAAAATATTTACCATTAATTTTAATACTAGGTTCAGTGATTATATTCTTTCTTTTCATTGATCCTCAATATGAACTTTTTCAAAAAAGTAAACAAGAAAAAGAAGACAACGATATAATGTTGCAACTTGCTCAAGATTTGCAAAGAAAAAGAGATTTACTGCAACAATCTTACAATGACATTAGTATTGATGATCGTCGGCAATTAGAAAAGCTTCTACCAGATACTGTAGATAACGTTAGATTGGTTTTGGATATTAATAATATTGCAGAAAAATATGGAATATCAATTCAAAATATTGATATATCAAAAGACGCAATTGATCCTGAAGCAAAGAGTAATGTAGCTTCTTCTGTGGATAGAACAACTGATGTTGGTACTATTAGATTAGGTTTTACAATAACATCAACATATGAAGTATTTATAAACTTCATGAAAGACATAGAAGAGACTTTGCGTATTGTCGATATTCGTTCTTTGAATATTAAACAAGGTCAAGGAGCTGGACCGTTTATGAATTATGAAGTTGTAATTGAAACTTACTGGTTAAGATAAAAATATGTTTTTTCTAAAATACAAAAAAATAATAATAATCCTGCTTGTTCTAATAGTATCTTTCATTTTGTATACAATTTTTTTCAAAAAAGATCCGCAGAGTGAGGATTTACTAGTTTCATCTTCAAACACAGATGTTCAAACAAAAATTGTGGGTGATGAAATAATTTCTGCTTTAAATAAAATTGAAACTTTAAAATTGGATAAAGGAATTTTCACAGATCCCGTTTTTCAAAGTCTAGTTGATAGAAGTGTACCAATCCCTGCTGAACCAGTTGGAAAAAGTAATCCTTTTGCACCAATAGGATCTGGAAGTATTTTAAATAAAAGTACAACCACTAAAGCCACTACTACTAAATCAACAACTCCAAAAGTAAATACTTTCATTAATACAACTAATACTAAACCAGCTACAGCAACAACACAGACTTTAATTTAAAAAAACTATGAGCATATTAGAATATTTAGTAGAAAAAAAATTGCTTGATAAAAAAAACATAGCAGAAATCAAAGAACAAATTCGTTCATCTGATAAAAACTTGGATGATGTTTTGGAAGAAAGGGGACTAGATGTTTCGTCTTTAATGGAAGCGAAAAGTGAATATTTTAATGTTCCTGTTCGCAATTTAGGAGACACAGAAGTTCCTTTTGATATTTTAAAATACATCCCTGAAGAATCAGCTACACATTATCAATTCGTTCCACTTGCTGTAAATGGTGGTTTCTTGGAAGTTGGAGTTGTAAATCCTGATAACATTGAAGCGCGTGATGCTTTGAATTTTATTTCATCAAGAGAAGACATTCCTTTTAAAATTTTTATTATTTCAAAAAAAGATTTTGATAAAGTCTTGAATGTTTACAAGGGTTTGTCCGGTCAGGTTACAAAAGCTCTTTCAGAGTTGGAGGAAGATGAATTGGGAGATAGCGATGAATCTATTTTAGAAAAAGAAGTTCAAAAGGGTTTAGACGAAACAAAAATTATTGAAGATGCTCCTGTTAAAAAAATCGTTGCAACAATTATTAAATATGCAGTTGAGGGAAATGCCAGTGATGTGCACATTGAAGTCTTGAGAGACAAAGTTCGTGTACGATTCCGAGTCGATGGTGAGCTAACAACAAGTATTATTTTGCCTTCAAAAGTACATGACGCTGTTGTTGCTCGTATTAAAATTTTGTCAAAAATGAAACTTGATGAAAAAAGATTGCCACAAGATGGCCGTTTTTCTGCGCGTGTTCAAAATAGAAAGATAGATTTTCGTGTGTCTACTTTTCCTTCTTACTACGGAGAGAAAGTTGTGATGAGAATTCTTGATCAAGATAAAGGAGTTAAACCACTTGAAGAACTTGGATTTTCTCCGGAATATTTGAAAATGATTAAGGATGCAATTGAAAAACCTTACGGTCTAGTTTTAATTTCTGGTCCAACTGGTTCCGGAAAAACAACTACACTGTATTCAATTTTGAATGCATTAGATAAAGAGGGTCTAAACGTTTTGTCATTAGAAGATCCTGTGGAATATTCTATTGAAGGTGTAAGTCAGTCTCAGGTTCATGCTGAAATTGGGTATACTTTTGCGACTGGATTGCGTACAACTCTCCGACAAGATCCTGATGTAATTTTAGTGGGAGAGATTCGAGATGCAGAGACAGCTCGTCTTGCAATTCAAGCTGCGCTTACTGGTCACTTGGTATTTTCAACAATTCACACGAACAATGCTACCGGTATTGTGCCTCGATTGATTGATATGGGAATTGATCCTTTTCTAATCCCTCCTGTTTTGATTTTAGGAGTTGCTCAAAGACTTGTGAGAAAAATTTGTCCTGGTTCTGGAGAGCTTACACAAGTCGAAGGTTCAGTTAAACTTATGTTAGAAAAACAATTTGAAGATTTATCTCCTGAAGTAAAAGCTACACTTCCACCACTTAAAGAATATTTTAAACTAAAACCAAATGATGAATGCCCAAACGGAACAAGAGGCCGTGTGGCTGTATTTGAAATGTTTGAGATGAATAGGGAAATCGAAGAGGTTATTTTGAAAAATCCTGTTGATACGGAAATTTATAAAGCTGTTCGAAAGCAGGGTATGATTACAATGAAAGAGCATTCAATTATAAAAGCACTAAATAAAGAAATACCATTCGAAGAAATTAACAAGCTTTGATATAATATAAACATCGTATGACTGATTCAGAAAAAAATAAAAAAATAATAATGCTTGTAGATGATGATACTTTTTTATTAGATATGTATTCTTTAAAATTTAAGAATTCAGGATATGAAATAATAACTGTTAATAATCCAGAAGAGGCAGTTGAAAGATTAAAATCTGGAGACAATCCAGATATTGTACTTTTTGATTTAGTTATGTCTGGTATTGGAGGGTGGGGTTTTATTCAGGCTGTAAGAGAAAATAAATTAGCAGAGAATGCAATATTCATGGTCTTATCAAATCAAGGTCAACAAATAGATTTTGATACTGCAAAGAAATATAATGTTGATGGGTATGTTGTGAAAGCGTTGTCTACTCCATCAGAAGTTTTAACTGAAGTCGAAAAAGTTTATAAAGAAAAAAAATCATAAAAATATGAGCACTGAATACAAACAAATGTTGAATGAATTGATTGACGCCGTTGTAAAACAAAACGGTTCGGATCTTCATTTTTCTGAAGGAAGAAATCCAACAATTAGAATTTCCGGAGAACTTGTTCCAATGTTGCAAAAACCAGTTTTAACAAAAGAAGATACTTCAGGATTGCTTTCAACTTTAGTTGATGATGCAAAAATGGATATTTTTAAAGCAAAACAAGAGCTAGATTTTTCTTATGCTCACAATGATGGAAATAGATTTAGAGGAAATGCTTTTATTCAACAGGGACATGTAGGTGTTGTGCTTCGTCTAATTCCGCAAGTTATTAAAAGTTTAGTAGATTTAAATTTGCCTCCAATTTTGGAAACTTTTGCACGAAAAAAACAAGGATTCTTTTTATTGGTAGGTCCAGTTGGACAAGGAAAAACAACAACGATTGCTTCAATGATTGAATTGATAAACCAAGAAAGATCAGAACACATTGTTACAATTGAAAACCCAACTGAGTATGTTTATGTACAAAAGAAATCAATAATAGATCAAAGAGAAGTGGGAATTGATACTGCTGATTTCGATATTGCTTTGGTAAGTGCACTTCGACAAGATGTTGATGTGATTTTGGTGGGAGAGATGAGAAATAAAGAAACTATTTCTGCTGCCGTTACAGCTGCGGAAACTGGTCACTTAGTTTTCTCAACACTTCACACAAACAATGCTTCTCAAACAATTGATAGAATTATTGATTCATTTCCAGCGGAACAACAAGATCAAATTCGAGTTCAGTTGGCAAGTTCTTTGATGGGTATTTTTTCACAAAGATTAATTCCAAGAATTTCTGGTGGAATGGTGCCTGCATATGAGCTTTTGATAAATACAAATGCAGTACAAAATCTAATTCGTGAAAATCGTACACACGAAATTGATACTGTGATTGAAACTGGTATGGAACACGGTATGATTGATATGAATAGATGTTTAGCAGATTTAGTTCGAAGGGGAGAGATCACTGTTGAAAATGCTTACTTGCATTCGTTTAGACCAAATATTCTAGAAAAATTATTATAAAAAATTATGTTATTTCAATATTCAGCAATTGATAAAGATGGAAATCAAAAAGAAGGCTCTATTGAGGCTATAAATGTTGATATTGCAATTTCTTCACTGCAAAGAAGAGGATTTATTATTTCTAATATTTCAGAATCAGAAGGAGGTGGAGGTTTTTTTGCTAAAAATCTTACGTTTTTGGAAAGAGTGACTAACAAAGATATTGTTATTCTATCTAGACAACTTTCAACTCTTTTTGAAGCACAAATTTCAGCACTTAGAATTTTCCAACTTCTTGCATCGGAAACTGAAAATCCAAAACTTGCGAGAAAACTTTCTGACATCGTAAATGATTTGCAGGGAGGTAGTTCTATTGCTGGTGCGTTGGAAAAACATCCTGATGTTTTTAGTTCGTTTTATATTTCGATGGTGAAGGCGGGAGAAGAGTCTGGTCGTCTTGATGAAGTGCTTTTATTTTTAGCAGATTATCTTGATAGAAGTTATGAACTTACACAAAAAGCTAAAAACGCTTTGATTTACCCAGCCTTCGTGATCAGTACTTTTTTCGTTGTGATGATTTTGATGCTTACACTTGTTATTCCTAAAATTACTCAAATTTTGATTGACTCAGGACAAGAAATTCCAATTTACACACAAATTGTTATTGCAATTTCTGATTTCTTTATAAACTATGGAATATTTTTAGCGATTGCTGTGGTTGTGGGAATATTTGCACTAGTTCGATTTAAGAAAACTCAAGCAGGAAAAGAATCTTTTGATGGATTTAAATTAAATATTCCTTATATAGGAAAACTGTATAGAATGCTTTATCTTTCTAGAATTTCTGACAACTTAAACACAATGCTTGCGTCTGGAATCCCGATGGTGAAATCTCTTGAGCTTACAAAATCTGTTGTTGATAACGAAGTTTATTTAAAAGCGATTGAAGGTATTACCGAAGATGTAAAGTCCGGCGCTTCTGTTTCGGAAGCTTTTTCTAGATACGAAGAGTTTCCAAATATTTTAATTCAAATGGTTAGAGTTGGAGAGGAAACAGGTAATCTTGGTGCGATTCTTTCTACACTTGCGAAGTTTTATCGACGTGAAGTTACAAACTCTGTAGATACATTAGTTGATTTGATTGAGCCTGTGATGATTGTGGCACTTGGTCTTGGTGTGGGTACACTTTTGGCTTCTGTTTTGATTCCTATTTACAACGTTAGTTCGTCGTTTTAAAAAAGTTGTGATAACATACCCGAATGAACGAGGAAATAAATAAGCCTAAGTATAAAGCTACAATTGGTCTTGAAATTCACGCAGAATTAAAGACAGAAACAAAGATGTTTTCATCTGCAAAAAACAATCCAGATGAAGTGCGTCCAAATGCGAATGTTCATCCTATTGATTTAGCTCATCCTGGAACTTTGCCGACGATAAATAAAAAAGCTGTTGAACATGTGATTCGTGTTGGACTTTCTCTTGGTGGTGAAATTGCAAACTTCACAGAATTTGATCGAAAGAATTATTTTTATCCTGACATTCCAAAAGGATATCAAATTAGTCAGTATGCATACCCGATTGTTTCTGGTGGAAAGTTAAATGGAATTGAACTTACAAGAATTCATTTAGAAGAAGATACAGGACTTTCAAAACACGACAGGGGAGATTTTTCTTTGGTTGATTTCAATCGTGCAGGTGTGCCTTTGATGGAGCTTGTGACAGAGCCAGTTATTCATTCTGCAAAAGAAGCTGTGGATTTTGCAAAACAATTTCAAATACTTTTGCGATATTTGGGAGCAGGGGATGCAAATATGGAAAAAGGTGAAATGCGAATTGAAGCAAACATTTCTATTTCTGATACAGATAAATTTGGAACGAAAGTTGAAGTGAAAAACCTGAATTCATTTAGAGTGGTGGAAAAGGCGATTCAATATGAAATTGAGAGAATGACTGAGCTGGTGGAAAGTGGACGAGGCGATGAAATTGTTCAAGAGACTCGAGGTTGGGATGAAAATGGTGGGCGAACATTTTCTCAAAGAAAAAAAGAATCCTCAGATGACTATCGATATTTTCCAGAACCAGATTTACCAAAAATGAATTTGCATGAAGTTTTTGATTTGGAAAAAATGCGAAGTGAGTTGCCAGAGTTGCCTTGGGAAAGAAAAGAGAGATTAATAAGTGATTTTGGAATCGCTGAAATGGCTGCAGATATTTTTGTGGTGAATGAAGAGTTTTCAAAGTTTTTTGATAAAGTTGTGGAAGGAAAAAATTCTGAAAAAGATTTTATTAAAACCGCGGCAAACTACATAACATCTGATTTAGTGGCTCTAATTAAAGATGGTACGAGTTTTCCAGAAACAGAAAATTTCAAGAAATTAATTGATATGATTTTGAAAAATGAAATCTCATCTCGTGGAGCAAAAGATATTCTTGCGATAATGGTTGCAGAGGGGGGTGATCCAGAAAAAATTGCGGATGAAAAAGGTTTGAAACAACAAAGTGATATGGGCGCTATTGAGGCAATCGTTGATCAAGTTATTTCAGAAAACACTGCTGTGTTTGAAGAATTTAAATCTGGAAAAGAAGCTTCACTTCAATTTTTAATCGGACAAGGAATGAAGCTTTCAAAAGGTTCTGCGAATCCACAAATTCTACGAGAGATTTTCTTGAAGAAGATTTAATAAAGAAAAAACAGTCCAAAGACTGTTATGGTTTGATTTCAATCACGAACTTTTGGATAAGGTCACAAGGTTCGCTGTCTTGAAGTTTTGAGTTTAATGAAGGTTTTCCGTTGTTAAAACACATTGTAAAAATTTTCCAATGGGGAGAATATTTACGCTTAATTTCTTCGCAGATATACTGCGATTTTTCTTCAAAAAAACCAGCTCTTTTTGTTAAAGAATCCAGCGGGATTCTAATCGTTGTTATCTCATCCGTTTCAATTGGACAATTCTCTGCAATTTTCCTATCGATCTCTCTTTCGATGTCGGTAAGGAATCTGGTGAAATCCTTCATATCTTTAGCAGATACGTTTGTTGCGATGTTTGGATGTATCATATTTTCAATGTTGGTTCAATTTATTCTTAAACTAGCATATCTTTTGATATAATAAAATCATTAAAATAATTTAGAGTTTATATGGCAATAAAAGTTGCAATTAATGGTTTTGGTAGAATTGGAAGAGCATTTTTTCGTTTAGCAAAAAATCGTTCTGATATTGAGATAGTGGCCGTGAATGATTTGGGTTCAGTAGAAAATTTAGCTTATCTTTTAAAATACGA
Organism: Minisyncoccota bacterium; assembly: GCA_018061745.1. GTDB lineage: Bacteria > Patescibacteriota > Minisyncoccia > Phycocordibacterales > JAACPR01 > JAGOTN01. The sequence continues at coordinate 20,976 of JAGOTN010000002.1, read as the reverse complement.
TACAGCATATGGCGTGCTTCCATACGATGTAAAATCTGAAGACAAAACTTTAATTGTAGATGGTAGACGAATTTCTGTTTTTGCAGAAAAAGATCCTGCTATGTTGCCTTGGGGAGATTTAGGAATTGATGTTGTGGTTGAGTCAACTGGTTTTTTCACAAAATATTCTGATGCTGAAGTTCATGTTACAAAAGCTGGTGCAAGAAAAGTTGTGATCTCTGCTCCTGCAAAAGATGATCCTGCAAATGAAACTCAAGGAACAATCTTGATGGGAATCAATGATGAAAAATTAAATACTTGTGTTGTGACTTCAAATGCGTCTTGTACAACAAATGCATCTAGTCCTTTGATTTCAATTTTGGACGATGTGGTTGGAATTGAAAAAGCTGTTTTGAGCACAACTCATGCATACACTGCTTCACAAGCTCTTGTGGATGGACCGAGTAAAAAAGATTTAAGAGAAGGTAGAGCCGCTGCGCAAAATATTGTTCCTTCTTCAACTGGTGCAGCGATTGCTGTTGCAAAAGCTTTGCCTCAACTTACAAATAAATTTGATGGAATTTCTTTACGAGTTCCTGTTGTAGTTGGATCAATCGCTGATATTACTTTCATTTCAAAAAGACCAACGAGTGTAGAAGAAATTAATTCTGCTCTAAAAAGTGCAGCACAAATGCCAAGATGGAAAGGAATTTTTACAGTGACAGAAGAAGATGTTGTTTCAAGTGATATAAAAGGAAACACTCACGCCGCAATTGCTGATTTAGCTTTTACTCGCGTGGTAGATGGAAACTTAGTGAAAGTACTTTCTTGGTATGACAATGAGATGGGGTATACAAACTCTTTGATTGAACACGTGGTGAAATTGGGACAAAAATAGTCTAATAAAATATAGATATTCTGTTTAACTTTCTGGATGAAGGGATTATTTTGTGTCTTGTTTTTTAAAAAGTGACCTTTCAGAAATTTTTTAGATATAATTTAAATATATCTAATAAACATCAAGTATTATGTTCCACATGCTAACAAAAAGTGACAGACGATATATTGATATGCTTTTGGATAAAAAGCTAAATGAAAAACTAGACGAAAAGTTTGGTGAGTTTGCAATTATGATTCAAAATTGTTTCTCTGAGTGTGTTTCAAAGACTGAATTCAATGAAGTAAAGGAAGATATTTCCGATATAAAAAAAGATATCGGTTATTTAAAAAATGACGTGGCAGAAATTAGGTACGAAGTTTATAGTAAGAAAAATGATGGAAAGCTATAGATTCAAGTAATCTTTGATATAATTGTGTTATTATCTTTTTACCAAAAATATGACAAATCCTGACACAATGAGAGACAATAGAATAATTAATATAGGTTCAGATCACGCTGGTTTTGAGCATAAAGAGGCTATTAAAGAGTGGTTGGAGAGTGAGGGGTATGAAGTTGTAGATCATGGTGCATACGAATATGAGGCGGAGGACGATTTTCCAGACTTTGTAGCACCTGTTGCAAATGCTATTGCTGCCGATCCAAATGAGATGGGGATTGTGATTGGAGGATCAGGACAAGGAGAAGCAATTATGGCAAATAGATTTCCAGGAGTTCGAGCTATGGTTTATAACGGTCAATATATACCTGCAGATGGAAGAGAAGTTCCAGAAGAGATTGTGACTGCTCGACAACATAATGACGCAAATATTATTTCACTTGGCGCAAGGTTTTTGAGTATTAGAGAATCGATTGAAGCAGTCGAAATATTTTTAGATACAGAATTTTCTGGAGAAGAAAGACATGTAAGACGAATTGAAAAAATTGACGATGGATACCACAGTTAAAATTATTCCGGCAATAATGCCAAATGATTTCGAGGATTTAAAATCTAAAGTAAATTTAGTGCGTCATAAAGTTGATTGGGTGCAAGTAGATGTGATGGATGGAAAATATACAGGTTCATATTCCTGGCCTTACGGAGTTCGTTGGGGACATTTTAAAGATATTGTAAATGAAGATGAAGGATTACCTTTTTGGAAAGACGTTGATTATGAATTGGATTTAATGGTGTCTGATCCTTTTACAGAAGCTCCTAAATGGTCTAAGGCCGGTGTTGGTAGAATGATTTTGCACTGGAAAACTATTTCAGATGGTGAGTATCAAAGTCTTATTTCTGAATTGAAAGATTTTGGTATTGAAGTTGGTGTTGCTCTTTTGCCAAATGAAAATTATACAGAGATTGAACACATTTTAGATAAAATAGATTTCGTTCAATTTATGGGAATACAAAAAGTTGGATTTCAAAATCAAGAATTTGTTGTTGAAGTTTTAAATAATATAAAAGATTTTCATGATAAATATCCAGAGAAAATAATTTCTGTTGATGGTGGGGTGGATTTATCTACTGCAGGAAAACTAGTTGATGTTGGTGTGAGTCGGTTGGTTTCTGGTTCATTTATTTTTGAAGGTGTTCCCGAAGATAATATAAAAGATATGGAAGATTTTTTGGCACATTAAAAATCGTGTGTTGAGTATTGTGTTTAATTTATATGAAAAAGATTTTTTTTAATCACATTCCAAAAACTGCAGGGACAACTTTTTATGAATACATAAGCCGTTTTTATAAAGAGAGCGAAATATATCCAAAATCTTCATTGGGGGGGTATGAATCAATATCAAAGTTTGATGAAGTTATTTTGGAAGATATAAAATTTATTGCAAACCATAAAAACTTTAGAGAATATCTTGATGATTCCTGGAGTGTTATTACTTTTGTACGTAATCCTAAAGATAGATTGATTTCTTTGTATAATCATTGGAAAAATTGGACTGATGAAGAAATTCAAAATGCTCCAACTGGTGAAGAAGTCAAAAATCTTAAGAAATTGTTTAAAGAAAAAAGTTTAACTCAAGTTTTAAAATTAAACGATCCTCTTATTAGGTTTCATTTTGTAAATGGTTTGGCTAAAAATTTAATACCTCTTAATAAACATCATTTAATAAACAATGATAAAAAATTATTGAAAGAAGCAAAAAAACAATTGGATAATATGTTTTTTATTGGAGTTACTGAAAGGTTTAAGGAGAGTCAATTTTTATTTGAATATTTATTAAGATTGCCTCATGAAAAAGATTTAGAAAATTTAAATACTAGAAAATATGATTTTTCTTTTACAAAAGAAGAAGAGGATGAAATCAATAAAATACTAGAGATTGATAATCAAATTTATAAATACGCGGTTAAAAAATTTGAAGAAAACCTTAAAAAAATTATTGTAAAAGAAATTAATTTAAGAGCAAAATCTAACTCTGATTTAAAAGTTTTCTTTTTGCATGTGATGAAGTCTGGGGGAACTTCTGTTATTGATATGTTGAAAAAGCATTTTAATGAAAAAGATATTGTTCCTTTAAAGTATCATTTGATTATAAATAGTCGCACATCTAGTTTAAATAATGATTTAAAAAAACAAGTAGAAGATTTGAGAGAGAATCCTATTTATAAGGAAAAAGTAAAAAACATTGAAGAACTATTGCCAGAAAAAGCGAGTATATCAGAGTTAGATTTTAAAATTATTTTTAATAATTTTAAATTTATGGCAGATCACACCACTTTTCAAACGGTTTTGCCGAAAGAGTGGAGTCTTGTAACTATTTTAAGAGATCCCAAAGATAGAATATTATCCCAGATAAATGATTTAAAAACGGCGTCAGATCAGGATGTTGAGAGTATTCCTGAAACAACCGTTGGTAAAAGGGATTTAATGCTAAAAATCAAAAAGATGTCATCTGATGAGATCTTGTCTATTGATAACAATTGGATAAAAGAAATTTTTATTAATACTCAAACTAAAATGGTTGCTGGTTTTTTTGGTAAGACAAAAACTTTTTTTGAAAAAACTGATGATGAGATCTTAAATATTGCATCTAATAATCTAAATAATTTTTTAGCAGTTGGTATTCATGATAAGTTTTTTGAAAGTATTGCATTGTTGCACTATAAATTGAGGATTCCATTTGATGGATCTGTTGCTAAATCTAATGTTCGAAACTATGAGCCGGAAAATGTTTCAGAAGATATTTTGAAACAAATTACGGAATATGATCAAATTATTTATAAGCAAGCTAAAGAAATATTTTATAAACAATATTTTGAAATGTTAGAGGGTTTTGTTACTGATAATTTCCAAAATAATAGAATTGAGAAAAAACAAACTTTATTAATGTCGGATGATTTTATTGGTTCCGCTTGGCATCAAAGAGAAGGCTATGAATCTGGACAAATTTATAGATGGACAGGTCCGTCGAATGTAAGCACTATTAAACTTCCGTTTTTTCTGTATCAGGTAAAACAGGCTGAGATCAGTATTGTTAGCGCAATGCACTCTGAAATAATTTGGAATAGTAAAATTTATTTAAACAATAGGGAATTGGATTTAGAAAAAGAAGATCTAGGTAATGGACATTTTGTTATCAAATTTAAGAATATTGAAGATGAAAAAGATTTTGCCGAATTAAAAATAGAATCTCCTTATACAATTTCTCATGCTGAAATTAGGGTAGATAAAAATGACAGTCGAAAGAAAGGTTTGGCTATTACTAAAATAGAATTTGTTTTAAATGATTTTATTTTCCACGGAAAACCTGTTGTTTTGTGTTCTAGTTTAGGTACTGAGTGCGGAATTTCGACTTATACAGAACTTTTGTCTAAAAGTAATCAAATATCAGCGATCTCTAATCTTTCGGAGTTAGGTTTTGAATTACCTTCTCATATCCATTTGCAACATGAATTTGGGATTGCTCCTTATGATTTTATAGAAAAAGTTATAGATTTTTGTAAAAAAAATGATATTAAGTTCTATGTGACAATGCATACTGTTTTACCAAAAAACATAAATATCTATTCAAGATTTTTTAGAATGATAAGTCCGTTATTTTTTAATAAACTTATAATTAGTTTTGCAAAAAAGATAGAAGAAAAATTTTATAGATATAAAATTATTGATAAATTAAAATGGATGAGATGGAAGATAAAAGAGGGTATTAAATTTGTATGGTGGAAATTTAATGTATCCAATGTCATGCCAGTTAATTGGGAGCGTATTTTAGGAGATAATATTCCTGGAGTTAATGAACCTTGGAGACCATTTCGTATTCATGAAAGTTGGATGTATTTTAAAAATCAAAATTTAGTAATTAAAAATTCTGATAAAATTTTTGCTCATTCAAAATCAGCAAAAAAAACATTATTAAAACAAGGAGCAAAAGATGTTGAGCTTTATTTTCATCCTAGTCTGTCTTATGAAGTTTCTATGGATTTACATAGTGAAAAAGATGACAAAATCCACTTCGGGTTTTTTGGATTTTTTAATAAAGATAAATCGATATATGAAACAATACAGTCTTGTAAAAAAATAGAAAATCGTGTTCTTCATATTTATTCTTGTGTTCGAAAAGATCACGATCAGGAATATCTTAAAAAAATAGAGGCAGAAGTAGAAAAAAATGAATGGATAAAATTTCACAGAGAATTTTTGCCATTAGGGGAAATAATTTTCAATCTTTCAAAATGCGATATTTTGTTATGGAATTCTAAACCGATTGCGATTCATAGTAGTAGTGGATCAATTCGGCAGTATTTAGCAGCTAAAAGACCTATTATTGCTCGCAAAAATAATCTTATTGAAGATTTAGAAGGTATTATTAATATTGTTGATGATATTAACTCTGAAACATTATCTAGAGAAATTAAGAAAATTAAATTTGACAATGATAAGATTAAAAAATATTTAGATGAGCATTCTTGGGAAAATTCAAAAATTACATATGATTAACGATATTAAAAAAAGCATTACACTTTCATTTTTTGAATTAAAAATTAGAAATCATAATACGTACCTGGGTTTTTTCTGGTATTTGTTGCAACCATTATTTATGTTCTCGATACTTTTTTATGTAAAAAGTAATATTTTAAAGTCAGATATTAATAACTTTTTACCTTATCTTTTGATTGGAGTAATAATGATTCATTTTTTTATATCGAGTACAAATTTAATGATGACTGCAATTACTGGTAACTATGAACTTTTGAATTCAAGAAAAATTAATCCTAAAATTTTTATTTGGTCTAGATTTTTTGTTTCCTTATGGATTAATTTATTTGAATCTTTGTTGGCGATTATTTTGTTAGCTTTTTTTGGATATTATTACGGAGTTTTTTACTTATTGGTTTTGCCTTTGTATATGCTGTTTACGTTTGGAGTGGGGAGTATTTTGTGTGTTATTTCTACAAAGTTTTTTGACGCTGTATATGTATGGAATTATTTTTGCCAAATATTGTGGTTTATAACTCCAATTTATTTCGTAATTGAAAGTAGTGATTTTTTAACAAAGTATAACCCTCTTGGTTACTTTATAAATTTAGCAAGAAATTGTGTTTACGGTATGAATCAAAATAGTTTAAATTTAATATGTGTATGTGTTTTTATGGCCCTGATATCCTATTTTTTGAGTGAATTGGTTTTTAAATATCAAGGAAAATTTTTAACAGAGAGAAATAAATAACATGATTAGATTAAATTCAGTCTCAAAAATATTTGATTTACATACCGCTAAAAACGGTTCGTTTGAATTTTTGCAATTCATTTTTAATTCTAAAAAGAATGTTGATTTTTTTGCATTAAAAAATATTGATTTGGAAATTACTCAAGGTGGAGTTGTTGGAATTATTGGTAAAAATGGTTCTGGTAAAACAACTTTGCTCAAAATAATCGCAGGTATTTTAAGCTCAAGTACTGGAACTGTTGAGGTGGATAGTGAGCCTGTTTATTTGGGTGGTTTTTCTAGTGGTATAAATAAAAATTTAACGATGCTTGATAATATTTACATTATCGGTACATTAAATGGTCTTAGTAAAAATGAGATTGAAAATAAGATAAATCAGATTGTTGAATTTTCAGAATTGGAAGATTTTTTAAATGTTCCGGTTTATAAATTTTCAACAGGAATGATATCTAGATTTTCTTTCGCTACAATGATTTTTACATTGCCAGAATCACCCGAAATATTATTACTCGATGAAGTTTTGGGAGCTGGTGCAGACGCTTCATTTAAAGATAAAATTTATATAAAAATTAATGATTATATAAAGTCAGCCAAATTGGTTTTAATAGTTAGTCATAATTCTAATTATATTTTAAATAATTGTTCAAAAATAATTTGGCTCGATAAGGGGGAAGTTAAAGAAGTTGGAGGATCTGAAGTGATCACAGATTATCTCGAATCTTTGAGATAAAAATCTCAGTATCAAAACCTTTGGCACGATCTATGCAGTTTTGATAATAAAAATCTTGGTTTAAATATAAGTTTGATTTAATCACATTTACAGCATCAATGATTTTATCTGAATTAATTTCATCAATCAAAATACCAGTTTTGTTTTGTATTACAGTTTCTTTATAACCACCTTCGTTCGGGGCAATAACAGGTTTACCGCTTGCCATCACTTCCACTGCTGTCATTCCAAAATCTTCATCCTGAGCTGTTGTAATAAAACCTAAACAGTTTTTATAAATTTCAGTTAATTGATCGTAATTTGCCCAATGTATTATCTCTACGTTTTCAGGACACATTTCCTTAATTTTATTTGAATATTCTACAAAATGTTTTGACTTTTCGAATGAACCAACAATGATTAATTTCTCGCCCGGCATTTTCCTAAAAGCTTCTAATTGCATCTCAACTCTTTTGTTTGAAAATAAACGATTAACTGAAAGCCAATAACTATCGTTTTTATTTTCGGTGTAAAAATCTTTAGTATTAATTGGTGGGTGAATAATTATGCTTTCACGATTTAAGAATTTTTTTATACGGTCTGAAACATTGTGAGAGTTGGCCACTAATTTATCTACGTTTTTTATGTGTTTTTTATTTAAAAATCTATTAAGGTAAACCCAAATATCAAATACTGGTCTAAGAGGAAAGGGAACTAGATTATTTCGCACAAATTTATAAGAATCCCATATTTCTCTAATCGGAGAATGAACATACCAAATATTAGGTTTATTTTTTACAGCCCCAGATACTGCCCAGTCTCCAGAAATAATATAAAGATCATATTTATTTTTTAAATTTAAAAATCTAAATCTAATAGAAGCCATTTGTTGACGGAATGGTGCATTGGTAGGTATTTTCCCAATAGAGAAAATATTTTCTCCTGAAAATCCCATTTTATTTATTTTCTCATAATCGATATTAGTTGTGTAAATATCTGCACCCAACTCTTTGGATAAGGTTAGTGTCACCATTTCAGCTCCTCCGATATTGTCTAAATAATTATGAAATATGGCAATTTTTTTGTTGTGTATCAGATTCATTTTTCCTTGATTGAAATAATACTTAACATAAAAGCAGAAGTTATTGTTTGAACCCCTAATACGATTAGTGTTAATCCTAATATTGCATTTTTAATTTCATTTAATTCTCCAAAATCCGAACTAATCCATTTGTATAAAATTAATACATAAATTACAAAACCTAAAATTAATCCGAAGGCGCCAATAATTACAGCCATGTCGCCAGAAAATTTTTGTAATATTTTTTCAAGTAAAGGACTCTCTTCTTCTAGGTGTGTCATTGCGTATGATTTAGCAAAACCTGTAAAAAGTATTAATTGATAACCGATGATCATTAAAAGTGAAGATATAAAAATTGGGTGAACTATTAATTGAACTCCAGCTAAATTTATTTTTATAAAATAAATAGAGACCATAGAAATGAATCCTAATGAAAAACAAAATATTCCAGGAGCTAAAAATAAATATAGAGGTGAGTATAGAAGCATAAATCTTAAATGTCTCCAGCCGTCTTTAAAAGATTTTAATTTTGATTCGCCGACACGAGGGTGATAGCTAATCGCGATTTCTGATATTTGTAATTTTTCTCTTAAAACTTTGATAACCATTTCACTGGCAAACTCCATTCCTATGGTTTTTAAATTTAATTTTTGGTACGAAGATTTTTTTATTGCTCTCATTCCACAATGTGAATCTCGAACTTTTGTTTTAAAAAATAATCTGAGTATAAATGATAGAAGGGGATTTCCGATGAACTTATGAAGTGCAGGCATCGAACCTTTTTGAATATCTCCTGTAAATCTATTTCCAATTACAAATTCGTATCCTTTGTCTAACTCATTTGAAAAATCTAAAATTTTATTAACCGGATAAGTTTGATCCATGTCCATTAGTAGTAGGTATTCTCCAGAAGCTTCTTTAAAACCTCTTGCGCAAGCGCTTCCGTAACCAATTATTTTTTCAAGATAAACTTTTATATTTGGATCTGTCTCTTTTATTTTTTTTAGAATATTTTCAGACTGATCACTTGAGTTGTTGTCGACCACAATAATCTCAAAATCTATTTTCCCTTGTAATTCATTATTGATATCACTTATACATTTCTCAATAGACAGTTCTTCGTTCAAACAGGGGAGAATTATGCTCAGTTTTGGCTGGTTTTTAGTTTCCATACGAAGTATTATAAGTATACATAAATATGCTTATTTTATTAATTTTAGCTCCTCTTGTTTGGATTTTGAGGTTTAAAGACTATAGATTTGGATTTGTTTCTGTTGTGTCTGGAATTATTTCTTTGAATGCTGCTGTCTCTGTTGGTTTGCAGACTGTGAGTTTGTTTAAATTCTCTTACTTGCTTGCAATTCATAGTTTGGTAACAATTTTAAGTTTGGGTTTCAATTACAAATTAGTAATTCAATCTATTAAAAATTTAAGAAAATTTAATTTTAAAAAAATTCCTTGGACAATTTTATGTGCCTTATTTATAATTACTCTTCAATTTTATTTTGTTCATTTTAATTATTCAGGTGAAATTATCACTTATTCAGGAGTTTCAAAAGTTGAAAATTTTAATTCAAAACAACCATATTTTTCTGATGAGTGGATAACTGTCGGAATGTCTGAAAAATCTATTGAGACAAGTAAACTGCCGTTCGTTAATTTTATGGATGGATCGAAGTTTACAAACTTTTTGTTTTTCTTTCAGTCTTTAGTTTCTGGTGTGGATTTATTGTTAGATTTAAATTTGCTGGTTGCTTATAAAAGTCTCGCGATTGTGTTTTCTTTGGTGTTAATTTCATTTATTTACGTCCTGCTAAGAAACTTTAAAATATCAATTGGAATTTCAATTTTTACATTATTTTTAATTTCATATTTACCAAATTCTTCAAATTTGCCATTGCTTTGGTATTTACTACCTTGGAATGTAGGATTTTTGTTCTTGATTAGTTATTTCATTGCAGTGCAAAAACAATATTTTAAAACAGCTATTTTATTTAATATATTATCAATTAGTTTTTATCCTCCGATTGTTTTGTTGGCGATTCCAAGTTTTTTGACATTATATTTTGAAATTAAAGAAAAAAATGAAAGAGTAAAGTTGTTCGGTCTGTATCTAGGAACTATTTTTATTGGAATTATTTCTACGAGTCTTTTGATTTCAATTATAAATAAAAGCAATCCAATTAAATTTTTCTCAATGGCTTATGATTTTATTTTTAGACCATTAAATAGTTCATTGGGACAGGCACCTTTGTTTATAATTTGGGAAGTTTTACCTTGGTTTATTGTTCCTTTTGTATTTTTGGGATTGTGGAAAATTCGAAGAGAATTTAAATATGTGTCTATAACTATTTTTATCGGAGTAATAATGTGGTTTTTGTATGGTTTAAAAATGGAAACTTTCCTGATGGATTATCATAGAGTTGTTGCTGTAACTTCTATTCTGTTACTAGTTTCTACTTCTTTTGGATTAGAGCAAATTAATAGTTATTTTAAATTCGTAAAAGTAAAAAATCTTGTACTGGTTTTAATGCTAAGCATCTTCTTTATTTTAAGTTTTTCTTTTACATCAATAGAGAATTGGAAAAATTTTACATCTTTAGGTTTTCGTCCAGCTCCTCCTGCTAATAAATATTTAACAGACGAAGACGTTAAATTATTTTCAGGTTTTACAAATGAAAAATTTTTGGCACCGCCGTGGAAAGGTCTGACTTTGGCTGTTGTGACAAATAATATTCCTGTAATTTCAAAACCTTCTACACTAACGGTAAATTTAATTGATTATAATTCGTTTATAAAATCTGAATGTGTTATTAAAAAATCTTTAACAAATAAATTTAAAATTAAATATGTTTATACGCCAGAATTTAAATGTGAAGGTTTTGAATTAGTGGGAACAAGTGCTGAAGGTTTGTCATTATATTTGGTAAAATAAAACTATGAGTAATCTTTCTGATGATAAAATTTGCGAATTAGAGCAAACTGCAAATAGAATTAGGCAATCAATTATTGCAATGCTCGTGTCTGCGGGTTCTGGTCACACTGCCGGACCACTTGGTATGACAGATATTTTCACTTATCTTTATTTTGGAGGTATGTCTCATGATTCAAAAAATCCAAAATGGGCAGATAGAGATCGTTTGATTCTTTCAAACGGACATATTTGTCCTGTTCTTTATGCCACAATGGCTCACGCTGGTTATTTTCCTTTAGAAGAGTTGGAAACACTTAGAACATTTGGTTCTCGTCTTCAAGGTCATCCTCATCGAGAGTTCCTTCCAATGTTAGAAAATAGTTCAGGTCCACTTGGTTCTGGTTTGTCGCAAGCTGTTGGTATGGCTTTAGCAGATAGAATTGATTTTGGTAAAAAAACAAATAAGTTTTTCTTTTGTCTTACTGGAGATGGAGAATTAAATGAAGGTCAAAATTGGGAAGCTATCATGCTCGCTGCTAAAGAAAAAATTCATAATTTAATTATGATTGTTGATAGAAACAATATACAAATAGATGGTTTTACAGAAGATATAATGCCACTAAATTCTCTTAGAAAAAAGTTTGAAGCATTTAATTTTCATGTTCAAGAAATTGACGGGCACAATTTTGAAGCTATTTCTGATTCTGTAAATCAGGCGAAAGCAATTTTTGATATGCCTTCTGTGATTATTGCACACACGATTCCTGGAAAGGGAATTCCTTTTATGGAAAGAGATTATCGTTGGCATGGAGTTCCACCTGGAAAGGGGCCAGAAGATTTTTATAAAAAAGATGAACAAAATAAAAAAGCATTAGAAGAATTGAGAACTCTTGGAGGTAAGATAAAATGTGGTGATAAATAAAATGAAATAATTATGTTAATTCCAGAGCAAAAATTAAGAAAAGATATTTTTGATGAAAAAAATGAATCAGTGGCTATTCGAGTTGGTTTTGGTTTGGGTTTAGTTGAAGCGGGAAGAAAAAATCCAAACATAGTTGGTTTGTGTGCTGATCTTCTTGAATCAACAAAAATGGAAGATTTTGCAAAAGAGTTTCCAAAAAGATTTTTAGAAATTGGTGTAGCTGAACAAAATCTAGCGTCAGTTGGTTCTGGAATGGCTGCGATGGGAAAAATTCCTTTTATTTCGAGTTATGCAATGTTTAGTCCTGGAAGAAATTGGGAACAAATCAGGACAACTATTTGTTATAACGATGTGCCTGTAAAAATTATTGGATCACATGCCGGTATTTCTGTTGGACCAGACGGCGGAACTCATCAAGCGATAGAAGACATTGCTCTGATGCGTATTATTCCAAACATGGTTGTTATCTCTCCTTGTGATTCTATTGAAGCAAAAAAAGCTACGCTAGCTTGTGTAGAAAATGGAAAGCCAACTTATATTCGTCTTGCTCGTGAAGCTACTCCTTTAATAACAACAGAGGAAACTCCTTTTGAAATTGGTAAAGCTAATAAACTATTTTCATCATCAAAAGTGAAAAATGAAGTTGCAATAATTGCCACAGGAGCTTTAGTTTTCAACGCTTTAAAAGTTGCTAAAAAATGCGAAGAAGAAGGAATTGGTGTGATTGTTGTAAATCTTTCAACAATAAAACCGCTGGATAAAAAAACTATTTTAGAAGTTGCAAAAGAAACCGGGGCTGTTGTAACTGTTGAAGAACATCAAATTGCGGGAGGAATGGGAAGTGCTGTCTCAGAATTTTTATCACAAACTTTCCCAGTGCCAATGGAATTTATTGGAGTAAATGATGTTTTTGGACAATCAGGAAAACCACAACAGCTTATAGAACATTATGGTATGGGTGAAAAAGATATATATAATGCAATACATAATATTTTAAGAAGGAAACATGATTAGAAAAAATAAAAAAGAAATAGAACTTTTAAATAAATTGGAAAAAGAAATTTTAACTCCAGTAACTTTTATTCAAGGATATTCTGCAATATTAAAAAATTCCTCTTCTTTGCAAAACACAGATATTCAAAATATTAATAAAATTGAAAGATCTGCAGAAAGAATTATGACAACGGTGCAATCTTTATTGCTTGCTTTTGAAATTGAAAATAAAAAACAAAAAGTAAAATTAGAATCAATGCCTGTGACTACCACAACTTATGATGCTTTGGGTAAATTTATTCGTTTGGCAAAAACAAGAAAGATAAACTTTACTTTATCTGGGCAAAGTACCAGCAATGTAATAACAAATAAAAAGTTTTTTATTCACGCTTTATCTAGTCTGACTCAAGAAATATTACTGTCTCTAGAGAAAGGGAATATTGATGTTTTTATAAAAAAAGAAGGAGGAGATATTTTGATAATATTTAAAGTTGTATTTGATCAAAAAAATCAAACAAAAATCTCGGAAACACCTGGGTATGAATTGGCGGAATTATTTATAAAAAAATCCAAAAACAAAATTTCTTTTAATAAAAAAGATAATCTTCAAACTATTACTATTAGATTAGTTACTTCTATTTAGATTTCTTCTGTTGCAAATGTACAAGTTGCAAGTGTTTGACTTAAGTTTATGAAAGTTTTAGTTGCACCTCCAAAACAATTTGCTGCATTTCCGTTACCTTCTACAATCCATCTCATTTCGTAATTTTCACAACTAGTATCTGTACAGTTGTATTCAATTCCAAAAAATTCATTACCACCAGAAACTGTTTTATCTAGACTTGGTGGTGTGCCAGGAGCGAATTCAGAAATTGCATTGTTTATATTAACGTTTTGATTGTGTGAGCCTAAGATGTAACAAGAATTACCTGGGTAACCAGTTCCTAAACAAACCATGTCTGTACTGTCTCCAGGATAATTTCCGTGTTCTCCAAAATATAAACCAAGAGCTATTACATATTGTCTTGCTAATTCATTTCTTTTACTATTTTTTGCGCCACCTTTTGCGTCAGTTAATCCTGCGACAACAATAGCCGACAGTAATGCAATAATAGAAACCACTACCATTAGCTCGATTAAAGTAAAACCTTTTTTTGTGTTTATTTTTTGCATATTATCTTATTGGTTCAACTCCTTTATTTATCATTTCAACGTAATCATCGAAAGGAATCTGTTGACCATATTTGTTTATTATAATTAATTCTTCATCTTTGTTTATTGATTTATCAATAATATAAATACTTAAACTTAAAAAAACAGCAATAACACAACCTAAAATTATCAATGCTTGCTTTTCATTTTTTGCAATTTTTTTACTCAATAAAAAATTGACCATTGCAGGAGTTGTTGGTTCTCCTAGTAATTTTCTTGAACGGATATGGAATTTTGAGTCACCATATTCTTCGTCAAATTGAATATCTTCGTTTGTCATATAACAATAGTATATCCTCTCTAGCTTTTTTAAAAAAGCTTTTAAATTTTTTGTGGTGCAAAACTTTCTGGAGCGTTGTGTAGAAGCAGTTCTAATTTATCTTTGTGTAGAAGGCCTTTTTGAGCTCCAACATACTGAACAACAGACATTGAATTGATTGGACCCCAAGAAAGCGCTTCTGGAATTTTCTTTCCTAATGCAATAGCGGATGTAAAAGTACTTGAGAAAGAATCTCCCGCACCTGTTCTGTCTACTGGTGGAGATGGATCTGGATACATTGCAATAAACCAATATTCAGTACCATCGTAAACATAAGAACCATTTGGTCCATCAGTGATTATTACGATTTTTGGACCAATGTCTTTCATCATCTTTAAAAGATTTTTTATATCAGATTCCTTTGTATCTAAAATTTTCTGCGCTTCTTCTTTGTTGCAGAAAAATAAATAAGAAAGTGAATATAAATCTTTCAATGTTTCTTTGCCTAATTTCATTTGAAATGTTCCAGGTTGGAAAGCTAATTTTGTTTCTGGGTGTTCTTTTAGATAGCGAGCAATTTCACCGTGATATGGAAGGGAGTTTTCTCCGAGCGAAGAAAGATAAATAAATCTTGGTGCTGGTTCAATTTTAGGAAATTTGTAAGGAAATTCTGTGTGCTTAACTAGGATTGTTCTCTCTGGACCGAATCTTAAAACATAATGATAATTTGAAGCTAGGTTTTTGTGTTGTGTTACAAATTTTGTCTCGATACCATTTGATTTTAAAGTTTGAATTTGTTCATTTCCAAAAAAATCATCACCAACATCAGTTAGGAGTGCTGTTTTTAAACCAAGTCTGTGTGCGCATACTGCGGCATTTGGACTATTTCCAACAGCTGCAATGATATCTACATTTTTATATGGAAGTTTGTCTCCAAATTTCATACAAAGCTCTTTATTTTTTTCAGGGTTGTCTGTTTCTATCCATGCATCTTCTAATTCTATAAAAGCATCAGTGACAATATCTCCAATTGCTAAAAAATCGATTCTGTTTTCATTATTCATGAAAAAATTATAACAAACTTTTTGAAATTTTATTTTATTTATTATGTTAAAATATTTTTATGAATAAATTGCGTGATTATATTGCTGATGCAGAAAGAAAAGGGATTGCGATTGGACATTTTAATATTTCAAATTTAGAGGCTTTGCATGGAGTTTGCGCCGCCGCGAGAGAATTGAAACTGCCGATAATTATAGGAGTCTCAGAGGGTGAAAGGGAGTTTGTCGGCATATCCGAGGCGGCGGCGCTAGTCCACGCATATCGCGAAAAATACAATCAACCAGTATTTTTAAATGCAGATCACACTTATACAGTTGAAGGAGTTAAAAAAGCAATTGATGCTGGATTTGATGCGGTAATTTTTGATGGAGTAAAACTTTCACCTGAGGAAAATATTATTTCAACAAGAGAATGTGTTCGATATGCACGAGCTTCTGGTAGAGATGTTTTAGTTGAAGCTGAGCTTGGAAATATTGGTCAGTCTTCAAAACTTTTAGATAAAATTCCAGAAGGTGTTTCGACTAATGAGAAATTCTTAACCACTCCAGAACAAGCTAAAAATTTTGTAAAAGAAACTGGAGTTGATTTGCTTGCGCCAGCGGTTGGAAATATTCACGGAATGGTTAAGGGTGGAAACCCAAAATTAGATATTGAAAGGATTTCTGAAATTAGAAAAGCTTGTGGTGTGCCACTTGTTTTGCACGGAGGTTCAGGGATCGCTGATGAGGATTTTGAAAATGCAATCAAAGCAGGTATTTCAACTATACATATCAATACTGAAATTAGAGTAGCTTTCGTTGAGGCTCTAAAAAAATCTCTTAAAGAAAATAAAAAAGAAATTGCTCCATATAAAATAATGAAACCAACTGTAGATGCAATTAAAGAAGTTGTTTTTAATCGTTTGAAATTATTTAATTTTTTAGATTAAAATGTCATCAAAAATTTTAGCTGAAAGATTAAAAGAAATTATTCAAGGTGAAGTTCTTGTTGATTCTGAAACTTTGGAAAAATATAGCCGTGACGCAAGTCTTTTTAAAGTGCGACCACAAGTTGTTGTGTTTCCGAAAAATGAAAAAGATTTAGAAAAAATTGTTAATTTTACTCTTCAAAACAAAAAAGAATTTCCAAATCTTTCAATCACAGCACGATCAGCAGGAACAGATATGTCTGGTGGCGCGATAGGTGAGGGAATAGTTTTAGATTTTACAAAACATTTCACACATCAAGAAGTTGATCTAGAAACATTGAGAGCTATTGTTGAACCTGGAGTTTATTATCGTGACTTCGAAAAAATTACTTTACCAGAACATGTTTCAATGCCTGTTTATCCTGCTTCAAAAGGCTTAGCTGCTCTTGGTGGAATGATTATGAATAATTGTGGTAGTGAAAATAGTTTGCGTTATGGGCAGATGAGAAATTTTGTTGAAAAAATCGATGCTGTTTTGGTAAATGGTCGCGAATATACTTTCAAAAAACTTTCAATGACAGAATTAGAATATAAAATGAACCAACAAGATTTTGAAGGTCAAATCTATAGACAAATTTTTGAATTGATAGATAAAAATTACGATTTAATAAAATCAGCGAAACCAAAAACTGTAAAAAATAGTTCGGGATATGCACTTTGGGATGTTTATGATAAAGAAGCTGGAACATTTGATTTAGCTCAACTTTTTACAGGATCACAAGGAACACTTGGATTGATGACATCTGCAGAAATACGAGTAATGGAATTGAAAGAACACAAAAGACTTGTGACACTTTTTCTGAAAAGTTGGGATGATTTGCCGAGTGCTGTAAATAAATTATTACCTATCGGCGCGCAAAGTATGGAAACTTTTGATGATACAACTTTGAAGTTGGGAATTCGTTTCATGCCGGAAATTGCGAAAAAATCAAATACAAATCTCATCAAATTTTTATTCAAATTTTGGCCAGAATTTATCATCGGTCTAAAATTAGGAGGACTTCCAAAATTAATTGTTTTAGTTGAAATTGCAGAATCTACAGAAAAAGAAGCAGATAAAAAAGTTGAGGCAGTTATAGAAGCGTTGAAAGGTCAAGCTTTGCATTATCGTGTGATTGCAGATATTGAGGAAGCCGAAAAGTATTGGACTATGCGTCGAGAGAGTTTCAATCTTCTCCGTGAAAAAGTAAAAGACAAACAAACTGCTCCTTTTATAGATGATGTTTGTGTTCTTCCTGAAAAACTTCCACAATTCCTGCCAAAAATTATTAAAATTCTGAAAAAACATAAAATCGCCGTGAACATTGTAGGTCATGCAGGAGAAGGAAACTTACACATAATTCCTCTAATGAATCTTAAAGATCCGCTTGAAAGAGAAAAAATTCCATTTGTATCAGATGAAGTTTACAAATTAGTTCTTGAATATGGAGGTACTATTACAGCGGAACATAATGATGGAATTATTCGAACACCGTATGTGCGACAAATGTTTGGGGATGAAATGTATAAAATCTTCCAACAAACAAAGAATATTTTTGATCCCAATAACATTTTTAACCCTGGAAAGAAGGTTGGAGGGACTTTGGAATACTTAAAAAACCACATTGTGGGAAAGTAGACTTTTCAAAATTTAAATATTGCCAATTTTTAATCCCTGTGTATAATCAAGCCCACTAATATGATTTTAGAAGCAAATAAAAGAGACTCAAAAGAAAACTCAAAAGCGCTTAGAAAAAGCGGTTCTATTCCTGCTGTTGTTTATGGTCCAAAACAAGAAGCCATTTCTATTAAAATCAACACTGTGGCTTTCTTGAGAGCTCTTAAAGAAGCTGGAGAATCAACAGTTCTTAATCTTTCTATAGATGGAGAAGATCACGAAGTTCTTATCCAAGACGTTGTAAAAGAAGCTATTAGAGGAGATGTTCTACACGCTGATTTCTATGCTATTGAAAAAGGTAAAAAAGTGTCTGTTAATGTTCCTTTGGAATTCGTTGGTGAATCACCAGCAGAAAAAGCCGGAGGTATTCTTGTTAAAGTTCTTCATGAAATTGAAATTGAAGCTATGCCAAAAGACCTTCCTCACGAAATTGAAGTTTCAATTGAGTCTCTAGTAGATATGGAATCTCAAATCAATGTTGGAGACCTTGTGATGCCAACAGGAGTTACACTTCTAACAAATCCAGAAGAGGTTGTTATTCTTGTTCAAGCTCAAAGAGGAGAAGAAGAGGAACCTGCTGTAGAATTCGATCCAACTGCTGTTAAGACAGAGAGTGAACTAAAGAAAGCTGATTCTGAAAAAGAGGAAGCATAGTCTCGAATTTTTAGGTATAATAGTTTACCTATGAGTAAAAAGTCGGTTCACTTTGTAAAATTTTTTATTGGTTACATTGTTTTCTTTGTTTTAGTTTTAGTTTTTCTTTTTTTTGCTGCTAGATTACTTTTTGCTCAATCTGTAGAAGAGGTTTGTAAAAATCCTGAAGACAATGACACGAAAGCTCTTTGTGATGAATATGCTCGTATTAGTGAAGAAGAAAAGCAATTAGAAGGTTCTGTTCAACAGCAGAAAGCTCAGTCGGCTTCAATTCAAACTGAGTTATCACAATTAACAACTCAAATAAAAAAGACTCAGTTATCTATTGATAAAAAAAATATTGAAATTAAACAATTGAGTGGAGATATTAATTTACGAGATCAAACAGTTAAACAATTAAATGCAAAGTTAGAAAGAGGAAAAGAAGGTTTGTCTCAACTTATAAAAAGAAAAAATGAATTGGACGACACTTCGCTTGTGGAAATTATATTATCTCAAAATGATTTCTCAGAATTTTTTGTAACAATGGATTCGTATAATATTTTGCAATCTTCTTTAGAGAAATTGTTTACTGAAATTCGTGATATTAGAGGATTAACCGAAGAAGAGAAAGCAAAATTAGAAAGAAGAAAAGCCGAAGAACAAGATGTTAAAGCTGAGATTGAGTCTCAAAAAAAGACTGTTCAAGCAAAAGAAAAAGATCAATCTAATTTATTGTCTTATTCGAAAAAAGCAGAGGCAACTTTAGAATCTTATCTCGCTGAAAAGAGAGCGAGGGCTACACAAATAAGAACTGCACTTTTCCGATTGCGTGATACCGCAGGTATTTCTTTTGGAGATGCTGTGAAATACGCACAGACAGCAGGAAAGGCGACAGGTGTTCGTCCTGCTTTGATTTTGGCAATTTTAAAACAAGAATCTGATTTAGGAAATAATGTTGGTACATGTAACCGAGCAGGAGATCCTGATACTAAAAAATACACTTCAATTATGCCTGGTCCACTTCATTATGCTAACTATGTTGCAAATGGTAATTCATGTACAGGAGCAGCCTCACCTTGCTCTTGGAGAGACGATCAAAGTACTTTTAAAGATATTACAACTAAATTAGGATTGGATTACAATACGACACCACTTTCATGTCCAATCGCTTCTGTTGGAGGTTGGGGAGGAGCAATGGGTCCTTCACAGTTTATTCCAACAACTTGGAAATCTTATGAGGGTAAAATCGCTTCAGCTCTTGGAATTTCAACACCAAACCCTTGGAACCCAGAACACGCTTTCACAGCTACAGCGCTTTATTTAAGAGATTTAGGGGCTGCAAATGGGGGTTATACAGCAGAACACACAGCTGCGGCAAAGTATTATGCTGGAAATAATTATGCTAGTGGACCAGGACAAAGTTACGGTACATCAGTGCTTTCTCATGCTTCAGGATTCCAAGAACAAATCGATTTCTTGTCTGATGTTGACTAAAATCAATAAATTAGCTATATTTTATCGACTATGAAAAAAGATATTCACCCAAAAGTTTTCGAAGATTCAAACGCCAAATGTGCTTGTGGCGCTACATTTAGTATTCCTTCTACTAAAGAAAAACTTGATGTAGAAATTTGTAGTTCTTGTCATCCTTTTTATACTGGAACAGAGAAGATTTTGGATTCAGCTGGACGAGTTGATAAATTCAATAAAAAAAGAGCTGCTGCTAAAAAATAAATTTTTAAAAAGACGAAACTACTCTTCGTGTGCGGTCCTCGGTTTATATAACTTCGTTATATAAAACCTGCGGATGCACACTCACAGTAGTTTCGTCTTTTTGAATATACATACTTCAAATAAGCAACTCGTTATTTAATCAAAATCAACTCGTGAATTAAATTGCGTAACTCTGATAAAATAAGAAACATGGAAGAAATTGATTTAACAAAATATAAGGAAAGCCCGAAGACTCAATTTTTTGTGTCTGAATTTGAGCGCCTGGAAAAACAAAAAAAAGATCTCGATG
>JAGOTN010000046.1 GCA_018061745.1 Minisyncoccota bacterium | reverse complement strand
GACTCGTCGTCGACGATGGGATTTCTTTGTACCCATGCAACTCTAGTCGCGCCCCAGACACAGTGTCCGGACCAGTATTCTCGAAGGTTATGTAAAATATCCTCGAGTTTTCCTCTGATGCCCCAATCGGCTCTGAGTTCATTTTTGGATACAGACGAATGTATCTATCTTCGTCTGATCCGTTGAACCCATTAATGCCGTGGGTTGTGCTGTATATGACAGAATTCTCTGTAGATACAGCATTATCCCAGTTCATACAGTACATGAATGGCTCCCCATCGATGTGCGTTTTAATGCGCACCTTTTCACCTGGTTTAAGGGTGAAATCCGTGAATTCGATCACGGAGGGGAGTTTCTCGTACTGGGTTTCAGGAGCTGTTTTGGCTTCATGATCTTCGGAACAACTTTTTAAGATTATTCCTAAGAACACAAGAACGAGAACAACTTTTAGAAATCCGATAAGGAACCCTGTTTTTTTTGCCACAGCCTCTTCTTCTGCTGTACTCATGGTTTTTTACCTCCTTTTGGTTTAGTTGATTTTCCTGCTCCTCCGAGAATGAGATTCTCGAGGGCCTCTAATCCTTTTGCGTCCAAACTCCACATTCTGATGTCGAATTCGGACTTTCCTGCCATACCGACAGCAAACTGTAGAGCTTTGTCCATTGAAATTTCTTGACCAAAATCGTTTTTCGCTTGCCTCACAATATCGTTGGCATGCTTTAGCAACTCGGTTGAGACTCCTCTGGAAGCAAGTGCTTTCCGGTATTCTTCGCTTTCGTTTAGATTACCAATTTCCAGTAGCTGGACACGGATACCTAACTTCAATTCAATTTTTTGACTGCTTGATGTGAAGTTTACGGAGAGCCTGTCTGATATGTCTTGGATTTTTCCAATTGCATCAAGAACAGGAAGTGTAGAAGTTTCCATTTCTACTAAACTTTGAATTCTTGCAGTAAGAGTTTCCTCCACTTTTTGAATACGAAGGTCTTCCGTGTCTCCGTTTCCGTAGTATGCATCAGAATCGCAAATTGCTAGACCGACTATAATTTCTCCACTACCAACATCATCTGAGAAACGTAGTTGTTTCATCGAGATCTTTAAATTCTTACGACTCTCAGTTTCAATGAAACCGATAAATTTGTCGAAAATATTTAAAATCCCAAAGGTAGGACCTCTGTACTTCACAGCGTTATCAACCTCTCCTTGGTTTTCAGGGAGACATCTTTTACTGGAAGAGAGAATATTGAGTGTCCTCATTATGGAATTCGTGTGCGGAGTTATAAGTAACTTCCTTGGCCAAAAAAACCAAAAAATTACTCCAAACATTGCACAACACCATTGGAATGATGTTGAATTGATTAACCCTGTTTCCAGGATTAATCCGAGCATGTTTACAAGGATCCAGAGCAATAGCCCTGAGCCTGCAAAAAAAGCGATGTTGATTAGCAGATTCCGGAGATTCCGGAAGTATTGCTCCTCAATTTCCATCGGCTCTGCAGTTGGTTCGGATGTAAAGTTGTTTGTAATAATGAGTGCAAAACTAGCACAAACTATCACAACCATTAGTTGTATTAGGATTATCATTTTTTTTGATTTTTCGCGCATGGTCATTTGACCTGTAAAAGAGCCATCCGGCTCAAAATACATTGAGCGCGTTTAAATTTGTTTATATATTAGCACATTTTTAAGTAAAAGTCAACAAAAATGAAAATGAAGTGTGGGGGAGTTGAAAGGAAAAAACGGCTCTGCAGAGCCGTTTTTTCCTTTCTTTATATTCTCCTAAACTTTGTACAATTTTGTGCCGTGGAGAGGACTCGAACCTCCATGGGTTACCCCGCTTGCTCCTAAGGCAAGTGCGTCTACCAATTTCGCCACCTCGGCATATAGCGATTTTATCAGTTAAAATAAAATACGCTAGTCTTTTCTGTGTGTCCGCCCAGTAGGGCTCGAACCTACGACCGTCCGCTTAAGAGGCGACTGCTCTACCAGCTGAGCTATGGGCGGAAAAAATCACTGAATTAAATTCAGCTTGTGCCCGGAGCGGGACTCGAACCCACACACCTTACGATACTCGATCTTAAGTCGAGGGCGTCTACCAATTCCGCCATCCGGGCAATTCGGTTGCAAAAAACTATTTAAGCCAACCTTGAGGCGTGGACAGGAATCGAACCTGCGCATAGAAGTTTTGCAAACTCCGGTGTTACCTCTTCACCACCACGCCTTATTACAAGTCTTTAGATATTATATCTAATCTTTGTCTTGCTTTCTCTCCTTTATCGAGTGCAAAATCGATAAATGGAATTCTAGCTAATCTAGAATTTTTTTTCAAATACATCTTAGCCTCTCGTCTTTGTCTTTTCAAAAAATCCAACCCAGCATTTTCACTGTGCTCAGGGAATACTGTAACAAAAATAGTCACAGTTTTAAAGTCGCTTGTTAAAAAGACATTTGTAATAGTAATCATTGATTGACGATTTGAATTTTCCTCTATGAAGGCACCCAAAAGCTCTTTGATTGTGTTACTTATTTTTTCTAGTCGGTGTTCTGACATGTTATTTTTCTATTTTTGTTATTACTTCTAGAGTATCTCCTTGTGCAATTTCGACATCTGTTGAAATTGAAGTACCAAATTCATTTCCTTCATTAATTTGTTTAGCAGAAACTCTTTGTTGTTGAAGTTCTTTAATTGTTCCCGCACCAATTTTCTCTCCTCGTCTTAAAATATTTACATTGTTTCCAAGAGAGATTATTCCAGATGTAACTTTTCCACCAAGAACTTGATTCTTTTTTGTTTTGTTAAAAATTGCTAAAACCTTTACATCACCAACAATTTCTTCAACCATAACTTTTGGAGTTCTTTCTTCAATTACTTTTTTCAACCAATCAATTAATTCGTAAATGATTTTAAAAGTTACAACAGTTGTGTTATTTCTTTCTCGAAGTGCTTCTGCTCGTGGATCAATTCCAACTCCCATTCCAACTACAATTGTTTGTGCGTCAGATAAAGCCTTTTTCATATCTGATTCACCAATAATTCCTGTTGTATTTTCTAAAATATGAAATTGAACCCTGTCAGTCTTCATTTTGTTTAATTCGTACTTTATAGCTTCACCTGTTCCTGAAACATCAGTTTTAATAATTATTGGAATAACATTTAA
>JAGOTN010000015.1 GCA_018061745.1 Minisyncoccota bacterium | reverse complement strand
ACAGAGCGTAGAGCGGTTATTGAAGCTGCGATAAAAGCCGGAGCAAAAAATGCGTACGTCGTGAAGGAACCAATTCTTGCCGCTATCGGTGCAGGTATTCCAATTCATCAAGCGCAGGGTCATATGATTGTTGATATTGGAGGAGGAACAACTGATGTAGCTGTTATTTCTTTAGGAGGAATCGTTGCTTCTACTTCTGTAAAATTTGCCGGAAATAAAATTGATCAAGCGATAATTGATTATATTAAAAAAACTTTCAACCTTGCAATCGGAGATAAAACTTCAGAACAGATAAAAATAAAAATTGGTTCAGCCGTATTTTTGGAAGATGAATTAGAAATGATTATTAAAGGAAGAGATTATTTAACAGGTCTTCCTCGTTCAACAAATATAAAAACAAATGAAATTGTGAAAGCTATCAGTCGCGAGCTTCGTGAAATGATAAAAGCGATTAAAGATGTTTTGCAAGAGACTCCACCAGAACTTGCCGCAGATATTATTGATCACGGAATCACTATGACAGGAGGTTCATCTCAACTTCGAAATCTTCCAGAACTTGTTTATCGTCGAACTGGTGTAAAAGCTCAACTCGCAAAAGATCCGCTGTATTGTGTTGCAAAGGGAACTGGGATTGCACTGGATCACTTGGATGTTTATAAGAAGACGATTATTACGAAGCGGTAGTTTGTATTTTAAAATAAAAAAAGCCCTGCCGGTGAAAACCAGCAGGACTTTGTCATCGGAATAAATTCCAAGTTTTGTTGCTATGTGTTCGGTCTAAAATACCACTTAAACTCTCTAAGATATATCCCCGGACAAGTAATATATGTTCTTTCAGAGTTTCTGTTTGTAAGCCTTGCACGATAGTAACTTATTTTTTCTTCTGTAAAATAGTGTTTCGCAATACTTATTTCTTTCTGCAGGCGATCAAGAATTTTGAGTATGTGTTTGGGAATATTATCTAGACTAGGAATTGTTGGGTCTGAATCTATAAACTCCTTTATATCCATAAGAGAATTTACCTTATCAACAAGAGCCTCAAAGGCGATTAGTCTATCTTTTACAGTTTGGTAATCTACTGGTAATTTATTTTGAGTCCTTGCGAAATCATTGAATGTCTCAGTCTCTTTGTTGAAGGGTGATTTCGTGTAGTGTGATATAAGTTTTTCATATAATGATATTTTTACAACCTCTTTTATTTCTCTCTTCGGTTTTAAGATACACCATTCAATCAAACGTCTTTCAATTATTTCAGAAACTTCCTTTCCATTAGATTTTGGTAAAAAAATTA
Source organism: Minisyncoccota bacterium (assembly GCA_018061745.1). GTDB lineage: Bacteria > Patescibacteriota > Minisyncoccia > Phycocordibacterales > JAACPR01 > JAGOTN01. The sequence continues at coordinate 10,729 of JAGOTN010000015.1, read as the reverse complement.
AATCACCATTATTTGAGATACGGACAAATTCAATAATAATATCGGAGATGCTACCATCATTGAACAGCCTTCCATTTAATTTAATATACGAAATGTAATTAAATTCTTTGCGTGTCCATTCCATCTCACTTAACTTTAATGAAAGAGATATTTCAGTGTTTTGTGCTATCTCACGCATCCTGTTTGTATCTGGGGGAAGTAGTGCCCAATTGGGTTTCTTAAGATGACTAATATCTGATACAAAACCCAACTCTTGAAGTCTTAGAGCAATCTCATAATTAGTTGAGACACCTTTGGTATTTTTAACTTTACCCGTAAGTCCTGTGTACTCACCGTTTGTTGTGCAGTTATCAATAAGTTGATCTACTCTAGTGATTTCGAGTGTATTTAAAAGATTTGCGGCTCGAATACTGAGCTCTATCTCATTAACACTCATTTCTACTAACTTTACTTTTTCTTCTGATGTAAATGTTCTCATTTCTGTATTTGTTTGTTCAAGGTTCATTTATTTGTATATCACAATGAATTTTAAGGGATACTTTTTTACTTGAAGTGCTGTAAAAGTCAACTAACAGTTGACTTTTACAATAAATTATTGTAGTATTAATCTATGATTTTTATAGAAAATAGACTTGAAAATAAGATAATTGATAAACTATCTAAAGGATCAATATTATCTCCAGATTTAATATCTATTGTTTCAAAGGAGAATAATGTTTCAGATCAAGGTGTATACAAAGCACTTTCTTTTCTTGTTAAGAATGAAATTGTTACAAAAAATAAAAAATTAGTTTCACTTAATAATTTTTGGATTGAAAGATTAAAATCTTTTACAAATAATCTCTCTGAGAAATATGGTGTTAATGATTTTGATGATTTCTTTTTACTTGAAGATAAAGAAAAACTAGTTTATCAATTTAAAAATACATTAAAGCTAGATATCCACTGGATGCACATAGTTTTAATGATGATGAAGCGTTTCAAAGATTATCCTCTTGTTATATATAATCCGCACTGTTGGTTTATGCTTGAGCGTCCTGTAACCGAATTGGAATTCTTTGAATGGCTAGAAGATAATGATAGAAGGTCTTTCTTTTTGATAGGAGGAGATACAAAATTAGACAAAATTATAAAGAATAAAATTGAAACTGAAAATATCAGAGTGGAAACAGATAAGGAAGATAATTTTCCAAGAGAAAAATATGTATCAGTGATTGGTGATTATATTATCTATACAATCTATGGTTTGGAATTTAATAATAAAATAGATGATTTCTTTGATGCTCATTCTCAGTTAGATAAAAATACGATTGAATATTTTAAAAGTGTTATGGAAAGAAATAATAAATCCAAGATAATAATTGAGAGAAATAAATCAAAAGCAATAAAATTATCAAAACAAATTACAAAGAATCACTTTGTTCCTTTGGAGATAAAGAAGATTATATTTGAATAGTTATAGGTGGTGAACACACACGTAGTGTATTATCCTAAGGTGACAATTATTATTAGAGGATAGTTAAATAAAAAAGAGCGGGCCGTCTGCATAGCAGACGGCCCTAAATGTTTTCCTTTACGATATCGTTTATGAAGATCACAACACCTGCCGGTTTCTATTATTCTTTGGTGTTGATCACTGACGAACGAATCCCTAAGGATTCATAATAAGCGATATATTTGGCCCAGTAACTTGACGTGGGCGAGGAAAGGACATCTACAAATATTATACACCTATTAAAAATAATGTCAAGGTCATTGGGTAATATTTCTCAAATGATATAATTCACACATGCAAAGCCTCATCGACTCATATAAAAACACAAAGCAGCTTCATCACGCGTATGTTGTGGAAGGAGATACTGATTATTCATATAAAAATGTATGTGAATTTTGTGAAAGAGATTTAGGTTTAAAGACTAAAGCCAATCCAGATTTTATTTACGAAGTGTATGATAGATTTTCTGTGGATGACGCTAGAAGGATGCGAAGTTTACAGATGAATAAAACTCGAGAAGGCGAAAAAAAAGTTTTTGTGGTTTCTTTTAATTTTATAAGTACAGAAGCTCAGAATTCTTTGCTTAAAGTTTTGGAAGAACCAACAAAGGGAACTCATTTTTTTATTTTAACTCCGTCATCTCATATTTTTCTGGATACGATTCGTTCTAGAGTTTCAATTTTAAATTCAACTAAAAATTCAGAAAATGAGAATGCAATAAATTTTATTTCTTCAACAATTCCTCAGCGAATGAAATTTATTACAAACTTAGTTCAAAAAATAAAAGATGATAAAGCAAGTAAGTTTGACGCAATAAAATTAATTCGTGGTCTTGAAATTGAAATTCATAAAAAAACTACAGATGCCTCTGACCAGGATAAAAGAGAGTATTTTAAAAAGTTAAAAAATATAAATAAAGTTGGAGATTTTTTGCAGGACAGTTCAGCTTCTGTTAAACAACTCTTGGAATATATTGCTGTAATAATTTAATTTTTACTTAAAGACTGATTTCTGTTAGAATAAGAATATATGTCATATGATTTTTCAGATTTTAAAAAACAAATTATTAGTATTGAAGATTGGTTAAAGAAAGAATTTTCAGGATTGAGAACTGGTAGAGCAAGCATAACGCTTTTGGATACTGTTTTTATTGATGCATATGGTTCAAAGATGCCGTTAAATCAATCTGCTTCTCTTTCAATTGAGGATGCTCGAACTATTAGAATTTCTCCTTGGGATAAGACTTTAGTAGGTCCAATAGAAAAGGCTATTTCACTTTCTGATTTAGGAGTTTCAACAGTATCTGATGGAGAGGGAGTTAGAGCTATTTTTCCTGTACTAACAACAGAGAATCGCGAGAAACTTGTAAAAGTTGCAAAAAATAAAACCGAAGATGCAAAAGTTTCTGTTAGAACAGATCGATCTACTGTTATTAAAGAAATTGAAACTGCACAAAAAGCAGGAGAACTTCCCGAAGATGATGCAAAAAGAGATAAAGAAACTTTACAAAAATTAGTAGACGAAGCTAATAAAAATTTGGAATCATTGTTTGTTAAAAAAGAAGAAGAAATTCTATGTCAATAATTATTTTCGTAGTTATTCTCGGAGTTTTAATTTTTGTTCATGAACTAGGACATTTCTCGATTGCAAAATGGGCAAAAATTAGAGTAGATGAGTTTGCTGTTGGATTTCCTCCAAAGTTATTTTCTTTCACAAGAAAAGGTACAAAATACGCCTTGAATTTAATTCCATTTGGAGGTTATGTCAAAATCTTTGGAGAAAATCCAGATGAAGAATCTTTAGATCCTGATGCAAAAAATAGTTTTGTTAATAAAAGTAAGTGGATACAAGCAGCTGTTTTGATCGCTGGAATTAGTTTCAATATTATTTTTGCTTGGATGCTAATCAGTACTAGCTACATGATGAGTTTTCCTGCAATCGTAAATGAAGAAAATTTTTCTAAAGTTGAAAATATTCAAACTCACATAACTCATATCGCACCTGAAAGTCCTGCAGAAAAATCTGGTCTTAAAGTAGGTGATACAATCCAAACTTTAGTTTCTGGAGATAATAAATTATCAAAAACTCAAGAAACAAAAATTGAAGATATTCAAAACTTTATTTCAACTAATTCAGAAAAAGAAATTAAAATAGTTGTTGAAAGAAAAAATGAAGAAAAAACATTTTCAATGACTGCTGTGGATGGATTGATGGAAGGCAAGAAAACAATAGGAATTGCAATGACAGATTTAGGTGATTTGAGATTAAGTTTTTTCCCAGCACTTTGGCAAGGAGCAAAAACAACAGTTGATTTGTTGAGAGAAACAGCGATAGGTTTGGCACAATTTTTAGGAACTGCAATTATTGGACAAGCTCATTTAGATCAAGTTTCTGGTCCTGTTGGAATTGTTGGTCATGTTGGAGATGCTGCGGAATTTGGATTATCTTATCTAATTACTTTCACTGCTTTCATTTCTATAAACTTAGCTGTTATAAATTTGGTTCCTTTTCCAGCACTAGATGGAGGAAGACTACTTTTTGTAGCGGTTGAAGGAATTACAAAAAAACCAATCAAACCAAAAATCGCTAATGCCTTAAACTTAATTGGATTTGTTCTGCTTATTACTCTTATGGTTGTTATTACAATCAGTGATGTGGTCAAACTTTTTTAACAGTTTTTTCAAAAATTAAAAAATAGGTTAGAATTAAACGACAATGAAACAATCAAAACTTTTTACACGTACAAGAAAAGAATCACCAAAAGATGAAGTATCAAAAAATGCTGATCTTTTAATTCGTGCCGGTTTTATTCACAAAGAGATGGCAGGAGTTTACTCTTTATTGCCACTTGGTTTGCGAACGATGAAAAAAATTGAAGAAATTGTGCGAGATGAAATGAATAAAATTGACGGACAAGAGATTTCTCTAACCGCTTTGCAAGATAAGGAGATTTGGAAAAAAACAAATCGTTGGGATGATGAAGTTGTAGACAATTGGTTTAAAACAAAACTTAAAAACGATACAGAATTAGGTTTAGCTTTCACACACGAAGAACCTCTGACAAATATAATGCGAGATCATATTTCTTCTTATAATCATTTGCCACAATATGTTTATCAATTTCAAACAAAATTCAGAAATGAAACTCGAGCCAAATCTGGAATTTTGCGAGGGCGAGAATTTCTAATGAAAGATCTTTATTCTTTTTCTAAAAACGAAGAAGAGCATAATGTTTTTTATGAAAAAGTATCAGACGCATACAAAAATATTTTTGACAGAATAGGGATTGGTCATTTAACTCATAAGACATTTGCTTCTGGTGGGAGTTTTGCAGAGTTCTCGCATGAATTTCAAACAGAGACTGACGCAGGTGAAGATATAATTTATTTGGATGAATCCAGTGGTATAGCTGTAAACAAAGAAGTTTATACAGACGAAGTTTTAAATAAATTAAATCTAAAGCGAGAAAGTCTAGTAGAAAAGAAAACTGTTGAAGTTGGAAATATTTTTAGTCTAGGAAATAAATTTTCTGAACCACTTGAGTTGATTGTAAATGATGATAAAGGAAATCGTTCAACCGTATTTATGGGAAGTTATGGAATAGGAATTGGTCGCCTTATGGGAACAATCGTAGAAGTGCTTTCAGATGAAAAAGGAATTGTTTGGCCAAAGAGTGTTGCGCCTTTTGATTTACATTTAATTTGTTTGAACACAGACAATGAAGAAGTTCTTGAAGAAGCAAATAAAATTTACGAAGGATTAAAAAAGAATGGATTTTCTGTTTTATTTGATGATAGAGATAAACAAGCAGGAGAAAAATTTGCCGACAGCGACTTAATTGGTCTTCCAAAACGAATAATTGTTAGCAAAAAGACCTTAGTTTCTGGAGCTCATGAAGTAATTGACCGATCTAGTCAAGAGGTGTCAGAATTCTCTACATCTGCTATTGTAAGTGGTGCGTTTTTAAAATAGCACTCACTTAATATGGTTAATGAAAAAAAAGAAAAATGGAGCATAAAAAATCTGATTGATAAGATTTGGCATAAACTTTCTAATGATATTGGAATTGATTTGGGTACAGCAAACACTCTTGTTTATGTGCCTGGAAAAGGAGTTGTTTTAAATGAGCCTTCTGTTGTTGCTATAAATACAAAAACAGGACAAGTTGTTGCTGTGGGTGCAGAAGCAAAAAGAATGTTGGGTAGAACTCCTGGACATGTGCAAGCAATTCGTCCACTTGTTGATGGTGTGATCTCTGATTTTGAAATCACAGAAGAGATGATTAGTTATCTTGTGAAGCGAGCGATAAAAGAACATAAAACAATTTTAGGTCCAAGAGTTGTTGTTGGTGTTCCTTCTGGAGTTACAAACGTTGAGTCTCGTGCGGTTCGTGATGCTGTAATAAATGCTGGTGCTAGAAAAGTTTATATTGTTGAAGAACCAACAGCCGCTGCAATCGGAATTCATTTACCAATAAATGAACCAGTTGGAAATATGATTATTGATATTGGAGGAGGAACTTCTGATATCGCTGTTATTTCTTTAGGAGGAATTGTTCGTTCAAAAAATTTAAAGATTGCTGGAGACAAATTAAATAGCGATATCTCAACTTATATCCGAAGTGAATTTAAAATTTTAATTGGAGAAAGAACTGCCGAGGAAATTAAAATTCAATTAAGCAATATGATTCAAGGAGAGGAACCTTTAGAAGCTCCGATTCGCGGAAGAGATTTAGTTACAGGACTTCCTCGAGAAGTTATAATTACAGACTCCGATATTCGCGAGGCGATAGCACATTCTATTGGAGCATTAGTTGAAGCCACAAAAGAAGTTCTTGAATCTACACCTCCAGAAATTGTTGCAGATATTATGAAGCGCGGAATTTTTCTTGTTGGAGGTGGAGCTTTGATAAAAGGGCTAGATGTTTTACTTGAATCGGAATTACAAATCCCAGTTTATGTTGCCTCAGAACCACTTACAGCGGTAGCTAGAGGAACTGGTGTTATTTTAGAAAACCTAGAAGAGTATAAAGAGGCTATAATGGTTGATGATGATGCATTACCGAAAGAAAAATAAAAAATCTTACGCAGGATTCTTCGCTGCTGTCTTTGTAGTTTTAATATTAGGAATTTTTAATATTGTTTGGCCTCAGTCTGTTGTTAGAACAATTGTTCATCCTATTTCTACAATTAAAAATTTAATTTCAAAACCTTTTATTTCAATTTCAACTTCTTTTAAAAATAAACAAGAATTAGAAAAGAAAGTTGCATCGCTTGAAGAAGAATTAACAAAAACAAAAATCTCTTTGATCGCACAAAATTTTGTAAACTCTCAAATTGAAGATTACAATTTAGAATTAGAGAAAAAATCAAGTGATCAAATTTCAAAAGTTTTAAATAGACCTCCTTTTTCTCCCTACGACACATTGTTGATATTGAAGGGAAATAATCAAATAGAAAATGGAGATTTAGTTTTTGTTCATGGTGTATATATTGGAGATATTACAAATGTTGATGCATATACAGCGACAGTGAAATTGAGGTCTTCTTCTGGAGAAAAAACTTTAGTTAGAGTTGCGAATATTGAAATTGAAGCAGAAGGTAAAAACGGGGGTCAATTTGTTATAGAAATCCCTAAAGACTTAAAAGTTGAGATAGGGGACGCTGTAGCTGTACCTAGCCTTAATTACGCCATTATTGGTTCTGTAGGAGAGATTGTCGAAGATCCTGTAGCAACCTTTAAAACCATTTATTTCTCTATTCCAGTGGCTTTTCAAGACATGAATTTTGTTTCAATTGTTAAAAAACAGAGTGTGCTAGAATAGGTTTATTATGATTTTGAGGCTTATAATAACAGTGCTGTTGGTATTATTTGTTTTTGTAATACCTTGGTGGTTGAGTTTTATATTAGTGATTGCAGCTTCTTTTTACTTTAAAAATTTCTATGAAGCTGTTTTCGTTGCTTTAATTATGGATTCAATTTTCGGGAGTGTTTCTGTTTTTGGTAATTTTCCTTACGTGTTAACTTTAATTTTTCTAGTATTAATTTTTATTGTAAATAAAATTAGAGAAAAATTAATTATGTATTAAATGATATGGTGGCAAAAATAATCAATAAATTTAAAAAAAGAAAATTTATATCTAAAGATATTGATTTAGATGAAGTTTTTTTGGATTCTCAAAATTTACCAGATTATGACAGAAATCAATTCGAAGGTCGTATTGAAAAGCCGATTTCTAAAAAAGCAGTTTCTGTTATTTTTATTTTTTTTATCATAATATTTATATCTTTTCTTATAAAGATATGGAATCTTCAAATTGTTGACGGGGAACATTTTTCAAAAATTAGTTTTGAAAATAGTTTAAGACACACTCTAATTTTTGCTGACAGAGGAATTGTTTATGATAGAAATCATGTACCTTTAATTTGGAATGAAAATACAAAAGAAAAAAGTGATTTCAGTTTAAGAAAATATATTGAAAAACCAGGTTTTGCAAACTTGCTTGGTTATGTGAAATACCCTAAAAAAGATTCTTCAGGATTTTATTACAGTGAATCTTTTGAAGGTTTTGGTGGTGTTGAACAATATTTTGATGAGATTATTTCTGGAAAAAATGGATTAAAAATTGTTGAAACAAATGCTTTGATGGATGTCGTGGGTGATAATAATATTCAAGAACCTGTTTCTGGAAAAACTTTATCTTTGAGTATTGATGCAGAGTTACAAGAAAAACTTTTTTCAACAATTGCAGGGGTTGTAGAGCAAGTTGGTTTTAAAGGAGGATCAGGAATAGTTATTGATGTAAAAACAGGAGAACTTTTAGCCATTACTTCATATCCAGAATTTGATTCAAATGTTCTAACAGAAGGTACTGACAAAGAAAAAATAAATTCGTTTTTAAATGATCCAAATAATAGATTTTTAAATAGAGCTACAAAAGGTCTTTATAGTCCGGGTTCTATTCTAAAACCATTCGTTGCTTTGGGTGCGCTTAATGAAGGTGTTGTTACTGCAAACACAGAAATTTTAAGTGTGAAAAATATGGAAGTGCCAAATCCATATGATCCTTCAAACCCTTCAATTTTTACAGATTGGAAAGCTCATGGTTATGTAAATGTTTTTAAAGCATTGGCGTATTCTTCAAACGTTTATTTTTATCAAGTTTCGGGAGGATATACTCCAACAGGACAAAAAGGAATTGGAATTACAAAATTAGAAGAATATTTTAAGACTTTTGGTTTCGGAGATGATATTGATGATGAATTTTTAGGAGGACAATCTGGAACAATTCCAAATCCAAAATGGAAAGCTGAAAATTTTGATGGAGATGATTGGAGATTGGGAGATACTTATTTCACAGCTATTGGACAATACGGTGTTCAGGTTAGTCCGATCCAAATTGCGCGGGCTGTATCAGCTATTGCGAACGGTGGAAAATTAATTGAACCAACGATAAAGTTGGATGACTCAGTTACAATTTTAAAAAACATCGATAATATTAAAAAAGAAAATTTTGATATTGTTCAAAGAGGAATGAGAGATGCTGTTTTGTATGGAACAGCAAAAGGACTAAATATTCCTGGAGCGGAAATTGCTGCAAAGACAGGAACAGCAGAGCTTGGTGTTTCAAAGGCAAAAGTTAACTCTTCTGTGATTGGTTTTTTCCCATATCAAGATCCAAAATACGCCTTTGTTGTTTTAATGGAACAGGGTAGTGGTACTAATATGATTGGAGGTGTGGCTGTTATGAGACAAGTTTTGGATTGGATTAGTATATACAGACCGGAGTATTTTTAGTTATCAAGCTGTATTGATTGACTTTATCCTTAAAAAGGTTATAAATGTTACTTGTTTTAATAGTAATACCCTTATAAAATATGCAAAATAAGCAATACTTAACACAAGAGAAATACAATGAATTGCAAGAAGAATTGCACTTTTTAATTCATAAAAAACGACAAGAAGTCGCTCAACACCTAGAGTATGCAAAATCTATGGGTGATCTATCTGAAAATGCTGAGTATCAAGAAGCTCGAGACGAACAAGGAAAAGTTGAATCTAGAATCTCTCAAATTGAAGATCTTTTAAAACATGCTGAAATTTTACAACACAAAAAAAGTGATGTTGTGGAAGCTGGTTCAAAAGTTGTTATTCAAAAAAATGGAGAAAAAGAAAAGAAAGAATTTCTTCTAGTTGGATCTGAAGAAGCTGATATGGCTGCCGGAAAACTTTCATACGATTCTCCTCTAGGTGAAGCTTTGATGAAAAAGAAGAAGGGTGACGCCGTATCAATAGACACTCCAAAGGGTAGAATAGAATACAAGATTATTTCTGTAGAGTAGAGTATAATTTTAGAATATGACTTCAATAGAGGATTTAAAAAAGGTTAGAGAAGATAAATTAAATATTTTAAAAGAAAACGGAATCGACGCTTATCCGAGTACTACAAATCGTACCCATGAAATTTCTGAGATTTTAGAAAAGTTTGAGGAAATTGAAAAAGAAGGAAATGAAATTCGTTTGGCTGGAAGAATAATGTCTTTGCGAGGACAAGGAAAGATTTTCTTTTCGGATCTTTATGATGGAACTGAAAAATTTCAAGCAGTTTTTCGTATTGATAATTTAGACAATCTTGAATTGTTTGGAAATGTTATTGATATTGGAGACTTCGTTGAAGTTGGTGGAAAATTATTTATCACAAAGTCTGGTCAACAAAGTTTGGATGTAAGTGATTGGAGAGTTTTAACAAAAACACTTCTACCAATCCCGGATACTTTTTATGGTTTGAAAGATGATGATGAAAGATATCGAAAACGATATTTAGATTTACTTTTGAATACTGAACGAAAGGATTTGTTTTATAAAAAAGCAAAGTTTTGGAATATTGCTCAAAGTTTTATGATTCAAAGGGATTTTTTGTCTGTGGAAACTCCGACACTTGAGATAACAACAGGAGGAGCAGAGGCACGACCTTTTAAAACCCATCACAATGATTTTGACATGGATGTATTTCTTCGAATTTCTGTTGGAGAGCTTTGGCAAAAAAGATTGATGGCTGCGGGATTTCCTAAAACATTTGAAATTGGAAGGGTATTTAGAAATGAAGGATCAAGTGCAGAGCATCTACAAGAGTTCACAAACCTAGAATGCTACGCGGCATTTATGAATTTAGATGAAGGAAAAGAATTGGTGAAAGAACTCTATCAAACACTAGGAAAAGAAGTTTTTGGTAC
>JAGOTN010000045.1 GCA_018061745.1 Minisyncoccota bacterium | reverse complement strand
AAAGAACACTATAATACATATGGCTTGTTTTTCAAGTAAAAGGCCGCGCCTTCGGCGCGGCCTTTTACTTACTTTTTCTTGTTGCGGGGCCCGGAATTGCACCGGGGTCTAGAGGTTATGAGCCTCTCGAGGTACTACTCCTCTACCCCGCGATATATAAATCCAACTATTTTGGATGTTCAAAATACTACACAAAAAATGACCTTTCGTCAATTTTTGATTTTGATCTTAATTTAAATATAATAAAACTCTTCAAACACTTGCCTGTACAAATTTATAACCCTCTCTGCTTCAGATTTTGAGAAAGTAAAATCCCCTCCTCTGTGAGCAATATGATTTCTTATTTTATGAGCCTCCCAAGCTTTATTCAAAGTAATAAAATCAGACTCTTCAATTTGTTTCAATTTATCTCCAATTGAGTCTCCTTCGTAATTCATTCTTGTAAGCATTTCATCTAGGAGAATATCAGCTTCAATAATAGCTTGGCGCCAATCACTAGATGTATGTGATTGAATTAAATTTTGAACACGAATCCATCTTTCATTTTTTGGACCAGTTGGAGTCTGCTCCTCTACTTCAAAAGAAAATCCTAAACCACTAGCATCGCCTGTCGGAAGGTTTGAAGGTAATCCTAAACTAGCAAGACTCACAGGAGCACTCGCTATTTCATTTTCTTTATTTTTTCTTTGTAAAGATTTAAATTCTAAATTTCTTTTATTTTTGAAAAGTTCATCTGCTTTCTTTTGTTTTTTAGAAATATTAAAAATCAAAAATAAAAATACGATTGCAAGAATTAATCCGAAAGGTCTAAAGATATCTAAGAAAATTGGAAAAACATTTAAAGCTCTAAAAAATCCAACTTTACTAGTTATATCTTTCGCAGAAACCCATCCATCTGGAATTTCTTGATAATCAACCCTTAGCCATTTTTCACCATAAAGATCTACAGGACCTTCTAAAATTTTTCCAATCGCTCTTTTAGATTGTTCACCAATAATTGCACCTGCAGGAGATTGTCGCACTTTTACATCTAAAATATTTGTAATCTTTTTTCCAACAGACAAATCCCCCACAGGAATCAATCTTAAATCACCAGATGTATTTCCCAACTCTAAATTTTGAGACTCAATTTTTGCACTATATTTGTTTACATAATTTCCAATAACAAAAAATATAAAAACCATAGCGATCACTGTCCAAAGCAATCCGTTGTCTCCGCTTTCCGCTGGTTTTTTATCTGCCATCTATTTTATTTTCTCAAACTTTTTGCCAATCTCAAAGAGCTTTTTTTCATTATGGTGCGCAGAAAGAAATTGCATTCCAACTGGGAGATTTTTTCCATCACGATTTACTTCATTTCCTGGAACAGAAATTGCTGGAATTCCCACAACATTTGCAAGAACTGTGAAAATATCAATCAAGTACATTTGCAATGGATCATTAGATTTTTCACCAATTTTAAAAGCAGGAGTTGGGGCAACCGGCATAGCAATAATATCCACTTCTTTAAAAACATTTTCTATATTTTTTCGAATCATGTTTCTTACTTGCCATGCTTTTCTATAAAATTGATCGGCGTATCCAGCAGACAAAACATAAGTTCCGAGCATAATTCTACGCTTTACTTCTGAACCAAGAAGTTGCCCCCGAGTTTTCATATATGTATCAAGTAAATCTTTTCCGCCAACTCTCTCACCAAATTTAACTCCATCATACCTAGACATATTAGAAGAAACTTCAGCAGGAACTAAAACATAATAAACTGCAAGAGAATATTCTACTCCTGGAATTTTTATATCTTTTATTTCATATCCTTCTGATTTTAATTTTTCAATTCCATCATTAAAAGATTTCAAAACATCTTCATCAATTCCTTCTTTCAAAAAATCATATGGCACTCCAATTGTTTTTACACTTCCGTCTTCATTTAAATTTCCATGACTTGTTGAATCTAATTCATCTTCTCCACGAACTGCATTAAATAAAATTTCCACATCTTCAACATTTTTTGCAGTAGGACTAATAACATCAAAAGAACTCGCCATCGCGATCAATCCGTATCGAGAAACACTTCCATAAGTTGGTTTCAAACCAACAACTCCACAAAAACTCGCAGGTTCACGAATAGATCCTCCTGTATCAGAACCAAATCCACCAATTGCCATTTCAGAAGCAACAGAAGCTGTAGCTCCACCAGAAGAACCACCAGACACTCTATCGGTATCTCGAGGATTTTTTGTCACGCCATAAGCACTATTTTCAGTTGAAGCTCCTTGAGCAAATTCATCTGTGTTTGTTTTTCCAAGATAAACAGGAAGTTGTTCGTCGAGTTTTAAAATTGCAGTAGCAGAATATGGAGCAACATAATTTTCCAAAATTTTTGATCCAGCAGTTGTGCGTCGACCTTTCATACACATATTATCTTTTATAGAAATTGGAATTCCTGTAAGGATTGTCGCTTCACCTGCATTAATTTTTTCTTGTGCTTTTTCTGCTTGAGCTATCACATCGTCAAAAACTGTAATATACGCATTTATATCTCCATTTTTTTCTTCAATATTTTTTAAATAAGCATTGGCCAAATCTACCGCTGTAATTTCTTTTGCGATTAATTTTTCGTGAGCCTCTTTAATTGTAAGTTTAGTTAGATCCATTTTCAGTATTTAAAATTTTCTGTACTTTAATAAAATCATCTTTTACATGCGGAGCACATTTCAAAAGATCAGCTTTGTAAGTTTCTGGAGCATCTGGATTTTCATCAGCACGAAAAATATTTCTAGCCCCAATATTCTCTATAACATCAGAGCCTTCCCCAGCTTCAACAATTGCAGAGTTAATTTGCTCAACATAGCCCAAAATATCCCCTATTTCTTTGCTATATTTTTGCACTTCATCATCGCTCAATTCCAAGCGAGCCAACTTAGCCAAATCTAATATATCTTCTTTATTCATAAGCCTATCCTAGCTTATTTTAGGAGCTTTGAAAACTGGTCTTCATTTAAAATCTCAACACCTAATTCTAAAGCTTTTTCGTATTTACTTCCTGGTTCATCTCCTGCCACTAAATAATCCGTATTTTTTGAAACAGCACTTGAAATATTTCCACCAAAGTTTCTAATTAGATCTTTTACTTGATCTCTAGAAAAGTTTACGAGACTTCCTGTTAAAACAAAACTCTTACCTTCTATTTTTTTATTTTGATTACCTGAATTAGCTTGTCTAATTTTTATCTCTTTCAAAAGAAGATTCAACATTTCTAAATTAACTTCATCTTTAAACCAACTAAAAATTGATTCTGCAACGACAT
>JAGOTN010000044.1 GCA_018061745.1 Minisyncoccota bacterium | reverse complement strand
CTGGTTTGATTCATATTTCAGAATTTGAAAATGAAGAAGAACTAAAGAGCAAATTAGAACTTGGAAAGAGATATGATTTCAAGATTAATTTGTTTGAACCAAAAGAACAAAAAATGACTTTGTCTGCGAAGTTAGATTAAGTTAGGAAACAAAATATATTCATTTCGGATATACGCGATAAAGAAAAAAGCGAGACGCAAAGCGTCTCGCTTTTTTCTTTTCGCTGGCGCTCGCCGTTTTGGACGGCTCCGCGAAATATCCGAAATGAATATATTTTGTTTTTCAATTTAAACTAAATTTGTAGACAAATATTTTTTGTGAAAGAAAAACCCTTACGGGAATTATTGCAATGTCTTGATATATTTTTCAACATATCGAAAGGAAACCTGACACCAAGCCTGGGTATTGTCAGACAATCTCTCAAACATACAGACAAAAGCGTAACCTGAGGCTCCACAAATACTAATGGCATCTCCCAGACCCACAATCTTCCATCCAGCAAGACTGATCAATTCTTCGCGAGAAAAACCTAAGATGTCATGCTCCTTTGTAAGTTGAAACTCAGCTGGTTTCAAATAAGGCATCTTTTTTCTCACATCCTCAAGAGTAAGCTGTTCACCTGTTCTCATAATTTGATTTCGTTGAAGTGTTGATAGTTACTATTTCAAAATTAAAAATACAATTTTTATTTAGGTAAGTCAAACAAAAAATAAAAAGCGTGTAGGCAAGGTGCCGACACGTGATGGTTTGTTAATCTCTAACCACAGGTCTTTTCAGACAGAGTACAAAAACATCTTCACTGGGTGTAATCACTTCATCCAAATAGATGTAGCATGTATGAAAACCTTTATTCTCCCGAACATGAAAAGGAATTTTCAAGTCGTAGGAAAACGCAAACGCTATCGGTCTTAAATCAGTCCATTTCTTATTTGGATCATGCTCCTTGACGTTAGTTCCCAAGAGGAGAATCTTTTTGTGCTTCCAAGCTTCAGGAAAAATACCAGTGCGACACTTCAAGAATCGCATGAAATTAGAGTTTACTGGAGTATAACCAGCATTAATTAATATACGGAGAAAATCAAAGCCAGTACTTGGACTCTCTATCTTGACGAGCTCAAACTCCAATTCATTGAATTCGAAATTAGGATAAAGCTGATGGTATATGAATCGGTCGGACTCAAATACCGAATCAGATTGACCGTCAACAATCATGGACTCAAACCCATCCTTTCTCAGAAAGGATTTAAGTTCGCCGAGGATAATTGATACCCCTCTGTTCTGTTGAGCCACCATTCTTTCAAGCAAATCGTGGATGGTTCCGAGATCTTGTTCACGGATTTCAATAAGCAATTTTAACACTTTACCGAGCATGTTCATGGTCAATATTTTTTTGTTTTTGTTCAGTGACGAGACCGTTTTGGTGTCATCTTTATCCTTGAAACTACAACTTAAATTGAGATAAGTCAATATAAATAAAAAGCGCGAGACAAGGGTCCCACGCGGTATAAGTCTTGAAGCAAAATCTGATCAACCTTTGATGCACAAGGCATAGTGGGTCGAACCAAGCTCTGCATCTGCTGGAATAAAGTATTTCGTGACTTCATCATTTTCATTAAATGAGAAGGCGAGAAATCCATATATCTCCATAAGGCAGACTTTGAAAACAGATCCGTAAAAGATGATTATCTTACCGACCCAATCACTTTTGCAATCTCGAGAGAAGTTGAACCTTGAAAAATATACATCAGCGACTTGACGGTCGATGAGTTTTCCATAGACCGTTCTTGCCAGCGGAAATTTTCCGTATTGTTGAATTGGATGTAAAAAGAGTTCGAATTTAGGAACGGCTAACGGAGGCAAACTATGAGCTGTTTGCCTAAAAACTTCTAAGTGCTCTTCAAACTCGAATGATTCGCCGAATTCGGTACTAAGAATGACAATACCGTCCTTGGTAAAGGTGTCTGTAAATTTCATGAGTTTTATAATGTTGTTTTTGGTTGAACGAAGACTTCAAAATTAAAATTACAATTTAAATACAGCGATGTCAATTACCAAGAATTTATCTCGTTTGTGGCTAAAACATGGCCTTTTTCAATAAATAGTTCAATTCCCTTTTGAACATTTTTTTCAACTTTTTTTAGAGATTCGAGTTCTGATGGTTTGAATTTTGAAAGCACATGTTTTACCACTGCGTCTTCACCTGAAACTTTTTTTACTTTTCCACCCGGAGTCACAGGCGCAATTCCAATTCGAAGTCTCGGAAATTCTTTTGTCTTAATTAATTTTGAAATTGATTCAACACCTTTGTGTCCGCCAGATCCTCTATTGAAAGAAATTTTTAATTTTCCAACCCCCAAATCTAAATCATCATAAATCACCAGAGTTTCTATCGCTTGTTTTTTTGTTTTTACAAATTCAACAACAGCTTTTCCAGAATTATTCATAAAAGTTTCCGGTAAAACCAAAGTAATATTTTCTCCGTTTAATTCTCCTTTTGAAATTAAAGAATTTGATTT
Source organism: Minisyncoccota bacterium (assembly GCA_018061745.1). GTDB lineage: Bacteria > Patescibacteriota > Minisyncoccia > Phycocordibacterales > JAACPR01 > JAGOTN01. The sequence continues at coordinate 893 of JAGOTN010000044.1, read as the reverse complement.
TTTGTGAAAAGTCCAATCTTCAAATTTATTTTTCTTTCGAAAAGCTTCAACAAAATCTCTCCCGATATTGTGGCGAGTGTTTTTATATTTATCATCTGGATTTCCTAAACCAACAATTATTTTCATATTTTTAAATTGTATCACGACCTCAAAAAACCCAAATGTTGCAGTATAGGTACAAAATGTATTAGAATGAGCATTAATAATAACTTTATGGCTCAAAAAATAGTAGATTTTATAAAAGAATTAATAACATTTGCAATAGTAGCAGTCGTTATAGTGTTACCAATAAGGATGTTTATAGCCCAACCCTTCGTTGTGAGCGGAGAATCAATGTTCCCAACTTTTGAGACTGGACAGTATTTAATTGTAGATCAATTGTCATACAGACTAGGAGATCCTGTTCGTGGAGATGTTATTGTCTTTCATTATCCAAAAGATCCATCAAAATTTTTCATCAAGAGAATCATCGCCCTACCAAATGAAAAAATTCGAATTGAAGGTACGAATGTAATAATAACAATGACAGACGGAACTGAAATTACACTAGACGAACCATATGTGAATCTTCAAAAAGAAAGCAACATGGAAGAAAAAATGGGAAATGATGAGTATTTTGTAATGGGAGATAATCGCTTAGCAAGTTTAGACTCAAGATTTTGGGGTCCTTTAAAAAGAGATAAAATCACAGGTCGCGCATGGTTGAGACTTTTACCTTTTACAAAAATTGATTTTTTACCAGGAGATTTAAATAAAATATAAATTTAATATGACAAATAAAGAAAAAAAGGAGCCTAAAGCAAAGATTCAAAAAGAGGTTTCAAACGCATTTGTTATTTCAAAATATTATGGTTTTGAAGGAATGGGTATTCCAGAAATCACAAAAGAAGATC
>JAGOTN010000043.1 GCA_018061745.1 Minisyncoccota bacterium | reverse complement strand
CGACGACCAAGCTCAGGGTTCATTCCTGTACCAAGACCTTTAGTTAGGTTTTTTCCAATATGAATTTTTCTCTTAGCAGAAGAGTGGTGAAGATCTTGAGCGTCTGTATTTACAGCAATAAATTCAACACCTTGAACTTTTGATTCAATCATGTGTTCAACGGCATTTCTTCCTGAACCACCAACACCCACGACTTTAATTCGTGCAAATGTTTCTATTTCTGTTTTGATTTGTGCCATATATAAAATTTATAAGTATAAATCGGTATTATCCGCTAAAAACCCTCTTAACAAAGTGAATAATAACACCTAAAATGCTAGTGCGAAACTTGACTATACTTTTAATTATGGCAAAAATTGTTTGAAAAATCTGATTGTTTTCTGCAAAATACTCTTCAAAAACTTTTTTCCGAAGTGTGATGAGATTATGTCATTACCTTCTGCGCTTAATCCAAAAACACAAAGACCATAAGACACTGCCCATGTCGCATCTTTTATTGAAACTCCTTTATCTTGTAGACATTCTGCAATTTGACTATTGCAAACAAGAGAAGAAATTTTTGTTGGCAATTTTAAATATGCTTTTGCTAAATCTTCTATTGTTGTGATTCCACTTCCACCACCAGTGATAACAATTCCTGCAGGGAGTAATCCATTTTTTCCAATCTTTTTTAAATGAGCAGAAATCAATTCAAAAATATCTGACAATCTAGAAGTGATGATCTCTTCTAATTTTTTTCTTGGATGTTTGATTGGCATTGCTCCAATTTCAAACTCAGTTTTTATAAGTTCTGCTTCTTCTAAAGACACTTGTAGACCAAGTGCAATATCGTTTGTAATGTCATTTGAACCAATAGGGAAGACTTCTAATGAGATTGGGATACCATCTTCGTGAACTACGATAGAAACAGTTTCTGAGCCAATGTTCGCTAGTACGACACCAGCAATTTTTTCTGCTTTTGTAAGAGAAACTAAACTAGCCGCAACAGGAGCCGCCATAACATCTGCAATCTCTATTCCAGAATCTTCAACAGCTTGAATTAATTCTGCTAAATGATGTTCTAGTGAAAAAATAAAAAGAACTGTAGCTTCAAGTTTTACACCCTTCATACCAATTGGATTTGAACCAAGAACTTTTTTTCCATCAATTGAAAATTGTATTGGAATATTGTGAACAACTCTTTTGTTGATAGATATTGTTTGAGGAATTGATTTTTGAGTTTCTTCTAAAACTTTTTCGATATCCAGTTCTGTAATCTCATTGTCTGCTCGACTAATCATTATTGATCCTGTTGCAGTGTGACTAGAAAGACCAATACCTCCAACTGAAATAAAAGCTTTCTTCACATTAAAACCAGCTGTTCTTTCTGCTTGTCTTGTTGCTTTCCTTATACTTTTTATTGCATCAGCTTGGCTAATGATATATCCATGTCTAAGACCTTTTGATTCAGAAAAACCAACTCCAAGAACATTCGGCATTCCATATGTAGTAGGAGAAGCTTCCGCTATAACAACCTTTACGTGATAGGTACCAATATCAATTCCAACAGCAATATTTTTAGACATAAAATTATAATTTTATTGTAACAGAAAATTATAAAAACTATTGTGTATAACTTATATTTCTAACAATATATTTTAATAAACTTTTTTTCTAGTTTTTCCATGTCGTCACCGTGATCATGTCCTTTTAAGTGTAGGCATCCGTGTATAAAGAGAAATTTCTCATATTGAACTGGTGTCATTTCAAATTCAGCACATTCTTTTTTAATAGTATTTAGACAAATAAAAATTTCTCCAGCAGTATCTGAAAGGGGAAAAGATAATACATTTGGAACATAGTTTTTTTGACGATGTTCCATGTTTAGTTTTTTTGCTTTTGTCTCTCCAACAAAAACTAAAGAAAGATCATATTTCTTTCCTAAAACTTTATCCGAAATAGCAACAAAGTCCGAATCTTTTGAAATCGGACTTTGTTGAGTTGTGTTTGTAATATTCAGCATTTAAAATTTTATCGTCTTTTCTTTGTTCTTACGCTTGAGATTTTTCCAAGTTTTACTAATTCATCAAAAACTTCTCTTTTCTTCAATGATACTAGTTTCTTAGCTTTTCTTACGTTTGAAGATTTCTCTCTTTCTAAGTATCTGATTGATCGAACTCTTTGAAGAACTCCAGATTCTTGGACACTACGAGTAAAGCGCTTAATAACGCTAAGGTTGTTTTCGTTTTTATTTTTCTTTACGTCTACATTTGATGTCATATTTGTGAATCGTAGGTTAACATATTTTAAAAAAGACGACAAGTGATATCGAACTATTTCAAATTATTAAGGTAGTCTACAAGGTTTTCAATCTTTACGGCAGTTTGACTGTGAGATTCGACATCACGCACTAAAACGCTGTTTTCTAAGGCTTCTTTTTGACCCATTATCAAAACATAAGGTGATTTTAACTTGTTAGCTTTTGCTATTTGATTGGTAATTTTGTCTCGAGTTATCACTTGTTGAACAGGAATTTTTGCTTTTCTAAGTAACTCTAAAACTTGTAGGCTTTTAAATTTAGCTTGTGAACCGATTTGTAGGAAGAAGAATTTTGTAGTGGCTATTTTAGGAAGTCTAGAAGATGGAACTTGTTTTGGTTTACTTATTTTAATTGTCACACCAACGGCGTGTAGATCTTTTTTATGACCAGCTTTTTTTGCCAATTGATTGTATCGAGAACCTGTTGCTAAAATATGACCTGTTTTTTTATCAAAAATTTTAAAAACTGTATTTGTTGAATAATTTGGATTTCCTAAAATATTTTTATTTACGTCGTAAGGCACACCTTCTACGTCTAAATACTCAATAACTTCTTTAAAATGTGACCGATTGTTTTCATTTAAATAATTTAATGGAGAAGGTGAGTTTTGTAGAACCTCATTTTTAAGCGTTGTACCACAAGCCACAAGCGCGTGTGAGCCTTCTTTAAATAGTTGTCGGCACTCTGTATCCATTTCGTTGATGTGCTTTTTGTAATAATTATTTAATTCACGGATAAAGTTTGGAAGTGATTCTTTCCCTCCGACATTGTTTATTTCAATTCCAATATCTTTGAAACCTTCTTCTTGTAAAATACAAAGAGTAGTTTTGATTAATAATGCTTCAGCAATTGACTTAGGAGTTCCTATTATTTGCAACTGAATATTTTTTTCTCCTGAAGCAGTTTTACCTACTTTATTTGTAGATTCACAATACATTAATACTGGATCGTGGATTTCAAAATCAGTATCCTTGTGTTTTTTTAGTAAAGAAATTTTGTGCTCAACAGTTGGAAGGTCGGCGTGTTCATAAGTTGAACCTTTTTTTATTTTGTCTGCAAGCTCCTGATCTTCTTTTGTGATTTCTGGAATACCCATTCCTTCAAAACCATAATATTTTGAAATAACAAATGCGTTTGAAACCTCTTTTTGAAT
>JAGOTN010000001.1:36118-48173 GCA_018061745.1 Minisyncoccota bacterium | reverse complement strand
AACTTAAATCGTCTCCCTCCCTTTCCAACTCTTTCTTGAGAAATAAAAGGCTTTCCAGCATCTTCGATTAAAATCGCAATCATCACTATTGGATAAAAAATTAAAGTGAACAAACCAAAAATAACTGAAACGGAAACATCCATTATTCTTTTAAATGTGTCATAAACAACATGCGACTTCGAAGAAATATTTTCCAAGAACCAACTGTATCCAATAATTGAAAGTGGAATACGATCAAAAATACTCTCATAAACTTTATGTGTATCAATAAATTGAATTCCGCAGAAAATCAGATTATAAAGCTGAGGAACGATTGGCTCAATTGCAGGATCGCGCATATCAACAGCAATCAATGAAACTCCTTCTGAATAAACCACATCAAGAACTTCTCTTTGAAAATCAATTTGATCTAAATCCTGAACATCAATAGTTCTCACAAAAGAAAAACCATATCTATCATTTTGATTTACCTCGTTTTTCAATTCTTTCATTTCTTCACCAGACCCAATCAAAATTGCAGAGAATTTCTTTTTATTAAAAAATATTTTGGGAAAAATAAATAAACGCCAACAAACAATCAATCCAAAACTCACAATTAGATAAATGAACAAATTAGTCTTTGGTGTAATTCCAAAAAACGGAATCAAATAAAAGAAAGATACCGCTGCAAAACTGTTCACAACTTGAGTATTCAAAATAACACTCGGCAATTTATTTCTCAAAAATATAGTGTGCTTTTCATAAAGACCAGCAATATAAAAGAAAACGATCCAAATTATAAATAAAAATGAAAATGGTTCAGCGTGAGAAACAAATCTGTCTGCGTTAGGAATTTCAAAATAACGCACAAACAAAGTGATCCAAAGAGCTACAAAGAAAAACACCAGGTCTCCTAGCAGTAAAAGTAATGGTTCTCGTTTGTTTACAATAGTCATTTTAAACCCTAATATAAGGTTTACTTATCATACAAAGTTGTAGGCGAAGTGCAATCGTTTTATAAAATGTATTTTTAAACAAAAATATGCAAAAAATAAAAATCTGTTTCCTAATTACAAAATCAAATTTTGGAGGTGCCCAGAAATATGTGTTTGAATTGGCTACTTCTTTAGATAAAAACACATATGAAGTGGTTGTGGCTCTTGGCGGAGAAGGGATATTAAAACAAAAACTAATTGCATCTGGAATTGAAGTAATAACTATTCCAAATCTAGAAAAAGACATTTCTATTTTAAAAGAATTTTCTACATTTCGGTTTTTATACAATTTATTTAATGAAAGACATTTTGATGTTATCCATTTAAATAGTTCAAAAATTAGCGGTCTCGGAAGTTTTGCTGCGCGAATTAGTGGAATCCCTAATATTATTTTCACAGCACATGGCTGGGCTTTCAATGAAAACAGGTCTTCTATTTCAAAACTAATAATGAAATTAGCATACTGGCTAACAATGGTTCTTTGCGATAAAACAATAGCCGTTTCTGAAAATTTAAAAGAAAGAGTTTTGGGTTGGCCTTATATTTCAAATAAAATTACAGTCATCCACAATGGAGTTAAAGAAATTGATTTCTATGAAAAATTAGAAGCGCGACAAAAAATTTCTGAAATAAATCCAAAAATAGATACTGAGAAATTTTTAGTTGGAACAATAGCAGAGCTTCATCCGATAAAAGGTTTAGATATTTTAATTGATGCTGTAAAAGAAATTAATGATACAGACGCTCAATTTGTAATTATCGGAGAAGGACAAATTCGTGAAAAATTAGAAAAACAAATTAAGGATTTAGGGCTTGAAAATAAGGTTATTTTACTAGGTTTTTTGGATAATGCTGCAAAGCACTTAAAAGCTTTTGATTTATTTGTTCTTCCCTCTCGATCGGAAGCACTGGCACTTGTAATCCTCGAAGCAGGTTTAGCAGAAGTTCCTGTAGTTGCATCAAGAGTTGGAGGAATTCCTGAAATAATTTCTAATCCCAAATTTGGAAAATTAGTTTCTTCTGAAAACAAAAATGAATTAACAACAGCAATCAAAAATTCAATTGAAAATTATGATGAAACAAAACAAACCGCAATAAATCTAAATCAAAGAGTTACAGAAAATTTCAATCATCAAAAAATGCTAGAAGAAACAATTTCTCTATACTAAATTCCTAGAAATTCATTTCTCATAACATCCCTATGAGCCGCTCTTGCATATCTTCTCATACTCATCAAAATTCCAAGTCCTGCAAAAGTTACAACCAAATGAGAACCTCCGTAACTCATAAATGGAATTGTTAAACCAGTCACAGGAAGAAGTCCAATATTCATACCAACATGAACAATAAAGTGACTCATAAAAAGCACAGCTAAACCAATTCCAAAAAGAGTTTCGAAATTTGTGGCGCCATGAAGTGCATTACGAATAATTCTCCAGATTACAATTCCAAAAAGCAAAAATAAAATAGAAACCCCTATAAATCCCCACTCTTCAGCAAACGCTGCGAAAATAAAATCAGTTTGATATTCCGGTAAAAAAGAAAGTCTAGATTGTGTTCCATACCCAACACCTTTACCAACAAATTCTCCAGAACCAACAGCAATTGTAGATTGATACGCATTATATCCAGTTCCTCGAATGTCTTGTAAAGGATCCAAAAAAGTCATAATTCTAGCCTTTTGATAAGGTTGAAGCATTGTTGTCCACATAAGCAAAAAAGCTAAAGCTCCCAACACAATAACAGCCAGCAAATGTTTTTTTGAAAGTCCTGAAACCATTATCATTCCAAACCAAATAAAAAATATTATCATCGCCGAACCAAAATCAGGTTGAACTAAAACTAATAAAAATAAAATAAAAGAATATGCCCCGGACACGATAATATGTTTAACATTTCTAATCTCCACATGTCTGCGAGAAAAATATTTTGCAAGAAGTAAAATCAAAACTAGTTTTACAACCTCAGCTGGCTGAACATTAAATAGTCCGAAGTTCAACCAACTCTGTGCCCCTTTTGAAATTGTTCCAATAAAAAACAAAGAGCCCAACACTGCGACAGAAATTACAAAAATCCACATAATAACTTGGGTTCTTCTTAGAAATTTAAAATCAATTAAACTGAAAGTAAAAAACACTCCAAAAGAAACAGCCAGCCAAATTATTTGTCTATCAAAAAAAATACTGTTACCACCTAAAGAAGACATTGTTACCAACCCCGCCAAAGAAAGCATCAACATAGCGGAAACTAAAATCCAATCTATGCCTCCGATTAAACGTTTAAAAATATTACTTACTGCTTCTGTCATAAATAGGTATCAATTCAAACCTAGAAACTTCAGCACCAAAAGGAGCAGGCCATGCAAAAAAGGCTTCCAAATTTTTATTTACAACAGCTTCCTTAAACAAAGTTCCCGAAGCAGCTATAGCGTTGTTGTTTATATCATAGACAATCGCAACTATTTTTAAATTATTAATAGTTTCAATTCCATTATTTTTTATAATCGCTCTTATTCTCGGCTCATCTTCAACTCTGGTTAATTGTTCATCTTGAACAGAAACCAAACTATCAACAATTTTTTGTTTATGCCAAACCAACGGTTCTGTAAATTCAAAAGTTACTCTGCTTGCGTCTAGTCTTCCCACAGGCAATGTGTTTTCTAAAATAGGCATAAAGTTCTTTGGCAAAAGTGCAGTTGATCCATTTCTTTCTTGGATTAAAACATTTTGATCATCATAAACTTTAAATTTATAAGAAACATTTTCCACTCCAGCGCTTGGATTTGGATTTTCAACATAAGCAAGAACATTGTAAACTCCTTCAGCGACTTCAAAAACTCTTGTCCAGTGAATTATAGGTTTTAAAACTTGAGACTCACACATCAAAGAACATGACCCTCCACAATCAATATTCACTTCATTACCATTCCATTTTTTATCAAAACAATTCGGTGGTTCATAAAGAGCATCGTAAAGAAGGTATGCTGTTATTAAAAATATGATAGAGAAAAATATAAAAATTATTGTATTTCTTCTATGTGTTCCCCATGACATCTTTAAATTTTAACATCAAACACCCAAACCAGCACTATTTATTCACCACCCCTCTAGTCTTCACTCCAAAGAATCCCACTGCAGGTGTGATGTTGTTAGTAATTTGGAATTTAATAACAGCAGCTTTAGTGGCATAACCAAAGATTGTAGTTTCGTTTCCAATTGATCCAGGTCCAGATTGTGCAACTGTGTATCCATTGTTGTTTAGGAATTGTTGAAGTAGTTTAACTTGTGGATGATTGTCACCTAGTTCAAGATCAACGGTGAAAGTGTTTGTTGAAGATGAATCTTCTGTTGGAGTTGAAGTATTTATTTTAAGTATCTCAAGAACTTTTGTTGGAAGTGATACACCTGTGTTGTATAGAGTCATTAGGAAGTCTTTGTATTTGTTGACTGTGTCTGTGAATGTAGATGATTCTGATGAAGAGTCTGAAGAATCACTTGTTGAATCTTCTGATGAAGAAGAACTTGAATCTTCATCATCTGAAACAGTGACAGTTCCACAGTTCACTGATTTTGTTCCCATGTTTGTAGATACTTCTCCTCTAGGGTAGAAGTCTCCTGCTGTATTGAAAGTATGTGTTGTTTCTTCATCATCTCCTGATAGTTCTTTTATCCATTCAAATGAGTAGTCATCATCTGATGTGTTGATACTTGCTGTGAATGTAACTTTCTCTCCAACCTTTGGTGTTTTGTTTGAGACTTTGCAGGATGTGTCGAGGAAAGTGGGAGTTCCTGATGATGTTTGTACTGTCGTGAAGCTCCATGAAGTTGTGTTTGTGATACCAGCAAAACTGTTTGAGGCAGTATCATCAAAAGCAGTTGTTGCAATTTGAACATAATAAGAAGTACCACCTGAAAGATTTGCTGTTGGATTGATAGTGATAGTATCTGTTCCTGTTCCTGTAACCAATCCTCCAGTTACATCTATTGCTTCCACTAAAGTATCATCCGATGTTTTGTATATTGAAATATTTCCTGATTCAACATCTACGTTTTCAGAAAAAACGATAGTTAGGTTGGAGTCTACCGCTATATCTATTGCGTTGTCGAGAGGGGTTAGGGTTTGGATGGTGGGGGCTGTTGTTTCAATCACCAGTGCTTTGTTTGCAGCAAGGTTTGTTGCAGGAGTGAAACTAACCATTGCATTAGATGATTGATCAGCAATTGTTCCAGAGATTGAAGAGACAGTTAAATCTGCACTAGTGTCTCCAGATTGCACGGTATAGTTACATGTTCCTGTTGTTCCATTTGAAACAGTGAATGTACAAGTTCTATCTGTTGCACCGGTTTCCAAAGTCACAGTTACGTTTCCGGTTGATGTGACCGCTTCACTGAAAGTTACATCTATATCGATGACTTCGCCAACTGTATATGTGCCGTTTGTTTTATCAGATGAAACGTTGGTGATAGTTGGAGCAGTTGTGTCTGGTGTGAAAGTATAAATGTATCCGCTATCCACAGCAGCTGCTATTTTTCCTCCGTCAGAAGCTGAAGAAATACTTTGCCAATTTCTTGAACCTGCAGATGTTTCTTGAGTCCAAGAAGCTCCTGAATCAGTTGAAGTATAAATATATCCACCATAAGCAACTGCAGCTAGTTTTGTTCCATCTGATGATGAGGTAATACTTCTCCAATCTCTTGAACCTGAAGAGTCAGATTGCGTGCCCCATGTCACACCTGAATCAGTTGAAGTATAAATGTATCCATTACCAACAACCGCAGCGAGTTTAACTCCATCCGCAGATGAAGCGATACTATTCCAAGCTCTTGAACCCGAAGAGTTAGAGTTTGTTGACCACGCAACTCCAGAGTTTACTGAGGTACTAATATATCCACCATATGTAAAAGCAGCTGCGGCCAATTTAACTCCGTCCGCAGATGAAGCTATGCCGTACCAATATCTTGCACCTGAAGCAGTTTGAGTAGTCCACGATCCCCCTGAATCTGTTGAAGTGTAAACATATCCATCTTCAATACCTGCAGCGATTTTTGCACCATCAGAAGACGAAGTTATGCTGTACCAGTTTCTTGCACCTGAACCTAATCGTTCCGTCCATGTCGCACCAGAGTCAGCTGAGGTATAAATGTATCCACCAAATACAGCAGCCGATAGTTTTGTGCCGTCAGAAGATGATGTGACACTGCGCCAATTTCTTGAACCGGCAGTTGTTTGTGCAGTCCATGTCGCACCAGAGTCAGCTGAGGTATAAATGTATCCACCGTATACAACAGCTGCGAGTTTTGTACCGTCAGAAGACGATGTGATACTTCTCCAGACTCTTGATCCTGAAGTTGTTTGTTCTGTCCATGTTCCAGCCGCAAAAATTTGACCAGCAGTAGCTAAATAAAATAAAAATATAAATGTGATGCTAAGAAATTTTTTCATTTTTTAAATAATAACATATAAAAATAATTTCGAAAAACAAAAAGCGCGGACAAAGTCCGCGCTTTTTGTTTTAAATGTATATCCTCTGAACTGGCGACTAGCTACTTTCCCCTTACGAGTATCATCGCCTCTACTGAGCTTAACTGCCGTGTTCGGAATGAGAACGGGTGTGTCCCCAGCGACGAGTCACCAGATCAGAAGATATACATATATTTTATTTGAAAGACTCTAATATAGAAGTGATCCTTCCATTTTAGAAAGAACAATTCTTGAAAACTTAATTTCATGCGTCTTGTTGGATTTGAACCAACGACCCCCGCACTGACAGTGTGGTGCTCTAACCTAGCTGAGCTAAAGACGCTTTGAAATTGGTCGGGCAGGCATGAGATAGGCTCTTCTGGTCAAAAACCATTTAGGATTAACAGTCCGTACACCTGAGGTTCTCACCCTGCCCGCAACGGAAGCAAGTCCGTTGGGAATTTTATGAATCACTTCATATTAGAATCTTTCAAATATTTAATTTGCGGCAATTGAAGAAAAAATGTTTTTTGTGGTAAAAATTGTGTGCATTGAATCGCAAGAAATATATCAAAGCGACGTTCAGCATTCCTAACGGGAGTTCGAGCAATTAGTACACCTCAGCTGAACGTGTTGCCACGCTTATACTTGGTGCCTATCAACCTAATAATCTCTTAGGGCTCTCAAATGATTTCTAATCTTGAGGTAGGCTTCCTGCTTAGATGCTTTCAGCAGTTATCCCTTCCCGACATAGCTACCCGACGATGCCATTGGCATGACAGCCGGTACACCAGAGGTCAGTCCACTCCGGTCCTCTCGTACTAGGAGCAGCTCCTCTCAAAAATCAACGCCTACAGCGGATAGAGAACCAACCTGTCTCACGCACCTTGCTCATCTATTACTAGATGGATTGGACTATACTTTCTTCCCTAAGGAAGGCTGACATGTAGTCTCTACGGGTACATATTGATATGTTTCCCTCGGAATCGTCCTCGCTTAATAGCGATAGGATTTTCCCGATATCAGTCAACTAATTCTTGTGTATCACTACACAAAACCGCCGTGATGTTGGTTCTATATTTTGGGACAGAAAGACAAAAATAATTATTCTCGATAACCCTCGAAGGGATTCAGATTGATTCACACTTCAAGTTTTTTGTTTCTATATGTTCTAACGCTTGGTCATAACACATTCACACTTCAAGTGTGAACGGTCTGAACCCAGCTCGCGTACCTTTTTAATTGGCGAACAGCCAAACCCTTGGGACCTTCTTCAGCCCCAGGATAAGGTGAGCCGACATCGAGGTGCCGAACACCGCCGTCGCTATGGACGCTTAGGCGGTACCAGCCTGTTATCCCCAGGGTAACTTTTATCCGTTGAGCTTCCTCCGCATCTAAAGCGAAAGGTCGGATCGCTATGCTCCACTTTCGTGTCTGCTTGGCATGTACGCCTTGCAGTTAAGCTCTCTTATGCCATTACACTATCGGCACGGTTTCCATTCGCGCCTAGAGAACCTTTAGGCCCCTCCGTTACAATTTAGGAGGGTAGCGCCCCACTAAAACTACCCACCAGATACTGTTCCTCACCGTTTTTACCGTCGAGGTTAGACTACATATTCTCAAAGGATGGTATTTCACTGTCGACTCCACAATAACCAAAATCATTGCTTCAAAGTCTCCCATCTATTCTGCGCAGAGAGAACATGCACCCAATATCAAGCTGCAGTAAAGCTCCTGGGGTCTTTCTGTCCTGCTGTAGGTAGCCGGCATCTTCACCGGCATCGCATTTTCACCGAGCAAGTCCCCGAGACAGTTTCCCAGTCGTTACGCCATTCGTGCGCGTCTGAACTTACCAGACAAGGAATTTCGCTCTATATGTTAACTGCATATCGCTATACAGAACGGACTATAATTTACTTTAATGATTACTAAAGTATTTGGCGTTTAGTCTCTGAGGATTCTAAAAAACACTTGCATATTTCTTAGTCTTTCCTGCTGATTGTCCGCAATTCAAAATTTTCACTCAGTATTTAAACTTTAGTATTTGAATATACTCGGATTTTCCAGCATACGGCCAAATTTAAGGCAGTTACTTTTCCTTAACTTACTGTTTTTGTCTCGTTTTACTCTTCTACTTTTATTGAATGATTATCAAACTTCCTTATAACAGCCCCAATTCTTGGTAACACAATAAATTATGTCACCAACCTTAGGACCGTTATAGTTACGGCCGACATTCACCGGGGCTTATATCGGTCAGCACTAAACACTCTACGCACGATTATGATTCATATTTATGAATCATGCGCACAGTGTTTAGCACCGCCAATATTTAACCTTCCGGCATTGGTCAGGCGTCACCCCCTATACATCCTCTTACGAGTTAGCAGGGAGCTGTGTTTTTGATAAACAGTCGCCAGGAATCTTTAGCTGCGGCCCACTTGCGTGGGCAGACCTTATACCTAGGGTACGGTCGCTGTTTTGCCGAGTTCCTTGGGGACCCCTCACTCGTTCGCCTTGGTCTTCTCGACCTGACTACCTGTGTCGGTTTGCGGTACGGTCTCATTATGTTTATCCTTAGAAGCTTTTCTTGGAAGGCTCTTCGCTTAATTTGATGGCCGAAGCCACCATTCAGCCGACACCGAGTCCAACATGGGCGGATTTGCCTACCCAATAACTCTAATGCTAGCAACGTAAATCCAATAATACGTTCAAACTTGTGTCCTCCGTCCCTCCATCGGAACATAATGAGGTAATGGAATATTAACCATTTGTCCATCGGATTCGACTTTCGTCATCTCCTTAGGCCCGACTAACCCTTCTCTGATTAACATTGAAAAGGAAACCTTAGTCTTTCGGCGTGCAGGAATCTCACCTGCATTGCGGTTACTTGTGCCAACATTCTTACTTCCACACGCTCCACGATGGGTCACCCCTTTCGCTTCAACGCAGAGTGGAATACTCTCCTACCACTCATAGACTCCGAAGAATCTACAAGTCCTCGTTTTCGGTAATATACTTAGCCCCGATCATTTGTGGCGCGTTATCTCTGAGCGAGTGAGCTGTTACGCTATCTTTAAAGGATGGCTGCTTCTAAGCCAACCTCCTCGGTGTCTCTGAAATATCACAACCTTTCTTGCACTTAGTATATATTTTGGGACCTTAAACGGAGATCTGGGCTGTTTCCCTTTTGACCGACGGAGCTTAGCCCCCGTAGTCTAACTGCCATGCTTTTAATTTCTGGTATTCGGAGTTTGATAGGTCTAACGAGATTGCTCCCTGTTTAGACCTTCCAGTGCTCTACCCCCAGAAGGAACACATGACGCCAACCCAAAAGCTGTTTCGGAGAGAACCAGCTATTACCAAGCTCGATTAGCTTTTCACTTCCTACCACAAGTCATCCGAAGGAGTTGAACTACCTACCGGTTCGGGCCTCCATTTATGTTTCCATAAACTTCACCCTGCTCATAGCAAGCTCGCTTGGTTTCGGGTCTTATACGTACTACTAACGCGCTATTAACACTCGGTTTCCCTACAGCTCCAGCCGACTAAGGCCTTAGCTTGCAGTACATATAAACTCGTTGGCTCATTCTTCAATAGGCACACCGTCACGGATCAAGTCCGCTCCGATTCCTTGTAGGCATATGGTTTCAGGTCTATTTCAACGCCCTTGTCGGGCTACTTTTCACCTTTCCCTCACGGTACTAGTTCACTATCGGTCTTCTAATATATTTAGCCTTGCCAGTTAGTACTGGCGGATTCGCTCGAGCTATTCGTGTCTCGAGTTACTCAAGAGCAAACACAAGAGAGATCAAATTTTTTCGTATACGGGACCATTACCCTCTGGGGTACAACTTTCCAGTTGTTTCTACTAAAATTTGATTTTGTAACTCTCCTCGTTAAGAAGTGTTTGTCTTACAACCCCAAACATGCAAGCACATTTGGTTTGGGCTCCTCCCTTTTCGCTCGCCGCTATTAAGGGAATCAATATTTTTTTCTATTCCTCCAGGTACTGAGATGTTTCACTTCCCTGGGTAAGCATTACAAGTCAAGCTCGTAACGACCTATAAAAGGTCAGGTTTCCCCATTCAGAAATCTCCGGATCAAAGGTTGACAGGCACCTCCCCGAAGCTTATCGCAGCTTTACCACGTCTTTCATCGCTATTAGAAGCCTAGGCATCCACCATACGCCCTTAGCACTCCCGTCGGGAATGCTAAAAACCGCTTTTCTACATTTTTTGGTTCAATGCAATTTTTACCTACATTTTTTCTTCAATTGTCAAAGATCTCATCGAACCCTCTTCCGGTTCGGCCTCACCATTCTGAACTAAGTTAGAATGACGAGGTCGAATCACAAGTCTCTTGTTTCGTATTTTATTTTTCAAAAAAAGCCGCTTTTGGCGGCCAGTTAAGTGTCTGAAAAACACTAACTAACCGAGCCGTTTGTTACTTTTTTTGTTTCTCAACATGTGAGGACGAGTATATAAAATTGCTTTGGATAAGTCAACTAAATTCCTATGTTATAAAAAGCATAACCTGTGGAGAAATAATCTTGATTCCCAAGCTCTATTTTAATTGGGCACACATATTGACATATGTACATTATTCTGCTATTATATTTGACGATGCATTCGTTCTTCAATCCAATTCGTCGGCTGTTTGCAGGGATGTTTCGTCCCTTCAAACAGGTCACAGTCAAGACCAACCCGAAAGTTACGGCTCCTTCCAGTCGTGCTAGCGCGCTTGGAAACTTCGGTGGCAGTCACACCCACATCGGAGCGCTCAACCGCTTCGATAACTGTTGGCCCAAAGCCAGTACTCGCCGCCGCACCAACAAGCGTGCACCGAAACGCAAAAAACTCCGGTACAAATCACTCTCGAAGTGATCTGAACCGAAGTTTCAGTCAAAGGGGTCCAGTTCGCTGGACCCCTTTTTTCTTTTAAGAAAGTAAACTTAGAGATTGGTCTTGAATATAAAAATCCCCGAAATTAGTATTTTAGGAAACATCTGCAGTCCGAAGGACGAAGCCGTTGACGAAAATATTAATTTCGGGGATTTTTATTTTAAACTTTAAAAAACTGATTAATTTTTTAAGAAATTAATCTTTTCTGATTTCATTCTTAACCTTTGCAATATAATCCCTAGCAGCATCTTGCCCTCCTAGACCAAAAGATAGTCCCAAAGCGATAGATAAAGCTACGATTAGACCTGTAAAGATTGTTTGAATAAATGTTGTTGCAATTTGCAATTCGATAAGAGCTGCCAATATAGCAGAAATCCAAATTGCCCATTTTGCTACAGACCCTGCAAAGTTTGCTGATGAAACACCTGCTCCTTTTGCGCTTGCAACAATAACTTTTCTCATTGCTTCAGAAATTACAGCAGCAATAATCAAAATTAATACAGCAGAAATAACTTTTGGAAGGTAACCCATAGCGATATTAGCAAGGAAAGCTGTGATGTGATTCAATCCGATAATATCGAAAGAAACTATCAAAACAACAACTACTACATACCAACGAGTAATTTCTCCCAAGAATTTTCCTGAGTTTAATTTTAGACCCATTTTATTAACAAGATCATCTACTCCCGCTGTTTTTAAAAGTCCGTCTAATTTAAT
>JAGOTN010000001.1:0-36018 GCA_018061745.1 Minisyncoccota bacterium | reverse complement strand
TCAAAACAACAACTACTACATACCAACGAGTAATTTCTCCCAAGAATTTTCCTGAGTTTAATTTTAGACCCATTTTATTAACAAGATCATCTACTCCCGCTGTTTTTAAAAGTCCGTCTAATTTAATTGCTTTTACTATTTTTTCTACAACTCTAGAAATCAAAACTCCAACTAACCATCCTACAACAAACACAATCACTGCAATCAATACTGACGCAGCTACAGAAGTAAGGCTACTTCCAACTCCTTGTGCTGACATAGAAAGTGTATCTACAAGATTATTAAAACTATTCATGTGATTTTTTATACTAATAATGGGTTCAAGATTTAATTTTAACCCCAATTATTATTGTATCACCTAGCATATTCAATCCCCACTTTATCCACAACAACCTTATGAGGGTATTCAAAAACATCTCTAACCAATCTATCGCAAACGCCTTGTCTATATTTAAAGTCGGCAGTATCTAAAAGCGCAAATCTAAGTTCTTTTCCAATTTCAGATTCCATATTACCAATCACTGTTTTAAGTCTTCCTGGACTCACGTCATCACCCACAACCAAAATATCCAAGCGACTTTCAGGATTTTGAATAAAAATTCCGGAAACAATAATAGCTTTTATTTTCCCTATCCCGGATAATCTCTTTGATATTTCTTTGCTCTGCATTGGAGCTGAGTGCATCAATAAATTCTGGATTGGATCAAGGAAAGGAAAATTTTTATTTAAAATATATCCTTGTGGTTTTTTCTTCTTAAGAATTCCTGCTTTTGTAAGGAGATTTAACTCATGCAAGGCAACAGCCGATGAGATTTTAGATCTTTTAGCCACTTCTTTTCTTTCAAAAACAGCTTCATCGTTGAATAGGAAAAGTTTCATTACTTTTACACGAGCCAGACTTCCAAATAATTTTCCTAATGCTTCCATGATGATTTTAATTATAAACAACTATAAAAATAAAGCTTGTAATTAGTAATAATATAAATCCTAAAATAAATCCTGTTCCTTTCATAAATTTTACTCATTTATTATAGCAGAAGTTTTCGTCGCTAAATCACCTGTTGGGAAAAATAGATTTACAGATTGATTTTCGTAATTCCACAAATCACCTTCCTCGATAAATAATTCTTTATCAAAGGTAATTTTTGTATTAGGACCTATAATTGTGTCCAACGGAAAAGTAAACTCAATGTTTTGATCTTCAGATTTTAGCTTCCATAGACCTACATTTAATTCATTTATATCCAAATTATTTAATTCAATACCATTTTCTTTTATTTCTAGGGCTATATTTGGTTTTTTAACATGAACAATAGTTCTAGCGACCGCATGGTTTATCCCCGAAACAGCATTTAAAACTACATTATATAAACCTTCATTTTTATAATAATGTTCTACCTTCTTGTTTCTTTCTTGATTTCCATCACCAAAATTCCAAAGATATTTAATTCTATTTAAGCCATATTTTTCAATTGTTTTCGCTTCAAAAATTACAGGTGTTTTTATACTAGCTAGTCTTTCTCTGCCAATTGAAATTTCAAATCCAGGAACTTCTTTTACTTCAACTATTGAAGCTGGTGATGAGTGAGAAGAGATGGTAATGACACTGGTATTTTGGCTTGTAGTGGCATTTGATTCAAGTTTTTGTGGTGTACTTGATTCCGTATTATTTTTAGCTGAAATAGTCGGAATAGCGCTTAATAAAAAGCCTTCGTGTAGCTGGAGAGAGTTTCCATCACCTTTAGCTCCAAGAGAATCTGTGTAGTTTATTTCATTTATCTTTGTACCAGATGAATTTATTAAAGCCAACGTTTCACCTGTGTTTGTAAGACTAAAAACACTATCAAAAAGAATTCCCGAAAAAGTAGGGTTATCTGCTAAGAAATTCTGATCATTGTCGGCAATAATTGCATAACCACCTGCAGGAATAATTGAATTTCCAAGAATCAATTTCACAGTATGATTTACAGCGCTTTCTAAGATTTTCCAACCTGAAAAATCGACATCTGCACTTGTATCATTATAAATTTCAATCCATTCCCTACCAGTATCTGTTCCAGAAACATCGTACATGATCTCATTTATTTTCATTGCAAAAATATCTGCAGGAAAAAATAGTATTCCAATTATTAAAGTAATTTTAGCGACTTTATTTAACTTATTTTTTGAAATTTTCATGTTCAAAAATAGTATCAGAATGAGTGTTAAATATATTTAAAGAAGTATTAAATAAAAATTAGGCAAAACAAAAAGCCGCCCTTGCGGGCGGCTTTTTGTTTTTAAATAATCGCTAGTTATGTGAAATTTAATTCACTATAAGTAGTTTTTATTGTTGGATTGTAGCTGTTGGGATTGAGTACTCGTTTTCGTCAGGAACTGTGTAAGCTACTGGTGTAGCTGTTGAAGAACTTGCGAAGTTAACTGAAGTAAGTTCAATACCGTAAGCACCTACTGCAGATGGATCAAGTTCAACTACGATTTCAAATGTTTCTGAAGTTCCTTCAGAGATTTTCCATCGGTTAGCTGTTTCTGTATCTGCTGATGTATCAGCGATACGAGCTGTAGCTGTTCCTGTAAATGATGCACCTGTGTAAGATGTAACGAATCCAGCTGTTGTTGATGAAGTTGTAGCCACAGTGTCAGTAATATAAGCATCTTCTTCAAGAGCTGTAATTCTTACTTCGAATGTGAAAATTCCTTGATCGTCAGCAGATGTTGTGTCTAGGTTTAATCTTGATGTGTAGTTTTCGCTAACACCTTCGATTACGATACCTTCAGTTCGTAGAGTGTGTACTGAAGATTCTTGTGTACCAGAAACTGTTGAAGCGTCACCTGTTGTTGCGCCTTCAGCAGTTATAGCATTTGAACCATAAGTAGCTCCGTTGATCTTTCCGATACCGAATTGTACTGTTGCACCATCTGCGTAGTTTGCAAATGCTGTTCCAGCTTGTTTGAATTCAACCATAACTACAACTTCAACTCGAGTATCTTTCTCTACAGAAATCTCGTCTCCATTGTCTTCAAAGTCGAATGTGTATTCTCCTACATTTCCAGCTGTTGTTGAAGCAGTGTCATAGTCATATGCATCTCCATCAACTTCAATTGTAATGTCAGAAACAACATCGTCGATATCAGAATCTGATGTTGAAGCAGTTAGAACAAGTGTATTTAGTAATACATCTGCATCTTCGCTGTTATCAACTTCGAATCGGAATACTTCGTAAGGACCTTTCTTGTCGTTGATATCAACAACCAAGATAGATGCGTCTAAGTCATCATCACTTTCTCTGATTGAAACGTCTCCATCAGATCCAGCTTCGATTTCGAATTCTGTTGATTCAGAGTCAGAACCTTCGTAGTGATCAATTCCTTTACCATCGATAACTCGGATTCCATCTGTAGGAATCATAATTTTCCATGATTGTGTTAGATCGCTATCGTCGATACTGCTTGAAGTAACAACTTCAACTTCAATTAGAACATCGTCACCTTCTTTAGCGATAACGTCTAGTCCGCTAAATCGAGCTTCGTATGATCGGCTTGATGTTGGAGTTTCATTACTGTCTTCTCTTGACCAATCATCTTCATTGTCAACGTCCATTGAATCTACTTCTTTACCATCGATGATAAGGTTAATAGAATCAATTTGGTTCCAAGGCTCATCTTCTAGAGTTTCTGTAACTCCTTCTAGAGAGATGTCAATTCTTTCGATTGAAACATCTCCATCTTCAACTGAAAATTCTGCAGCGAATACTTTTGCAGTATCACCTTCTTCAAGATTTTCGTTTCCGTATGTTGATTTTCGATCGTAGTCAGTAAGCTTAGCTTCATCACCTGAAAGAGTTCCAGTTGTTGTAGTTGTAGTTGTTGTAGTTGTTGTTGAACAATCACTAGCAACCTTAGCTCGTGTCATTGGTCCGAAGTATCCAACAGCAGGAGAAATTCCCTTTGCTGCTTGGTACTTAGCCAAAGCTGATCTTGTAAGTGCACCAAAGTATCCTTTTGATACTCCAGCTGGGATCATTAAATGTCCCTTTGCTACTAGGAAGTCTTGAAGTGCAACTACATCTGCACCTGTCGATCCCATAGTAATGTCTCGTGTGTATGAACCACAAGAAGCAGTACTTGTTGTAGAAGTAGTGCTTATTGCAGCTGTAGCTGCAGCAGCTTTGTCAGCTGGGATAACACCTAATGCAACTAGCATTTGGATGTCAGCAGCTGTTAAAGCTGATGCTGTTGGAGCGATCACAAATGTCATCGCTAATGCGATAACTGCAACTGATCCAGCAGCTTTTGAAAATAATTTTTTCATTTGTTTTTTATTTGTAAATTTTAAAAGTGCAATTACTAATCGTTATTTTAAAATGATTAGCAATTGAACATTGGTAATTAATTACTAACGTTGTCGACTTCAATTTTAAATCGGAAGTCGAGCGATAAACACCAACTGATTTGTAGTCGCCTACAAATCAGGCTGGCTTCAATGTTTTAGACTGAATTTCTGACATGCTTCCGTGACTGAATTTATCGTTCGGTAAGTACCTATTTGATGACGAATTTCTATTCAATTATCAACGATCAATTCGTACCGTCTTACTCCTCCGTCTATAGGTACATCGCCTATTGTATCGCACCCTTCGGCACTCTACACATAAACAAATGTGGATAACTTGAGTTTTTAGGCTCAATCCACATCTATTGCAGTATATAACAAAAAGTAAGAAAAATCAACCAAAATCGACTAATTAATAGAGTAAGTACTCCACCTTCTTTCTCCCTCTTTTTTGATTAAATTCAAGGACACCATTTTGATAAGTTCTCTTTGAATTGTCTTTTCACTAACATTTTTTATTTTAGAAGAAATGTCCTTTATAGTAACTTTTACATTGTCCTTTATAATTTTCATTATCTCTTCGTTTCTAGAATTCTGTTCGTAAACATCTTTATGTCCTTTATCATAAGGTTGGTTTAATTCTTTATTAGGTAGTTTTGTTTCAGTATAAGATTCTTGTCCTTTATGTCCTTTATAAACTTTATTGTCATTTACAGACTCTGGGAGTTTTTGTCTTGATTCAACTACAAAGAAAGATTTCTTGAAGTCTGTGTCTCCAATAAAATTGTCCTTATGATTTTCTATTTCTTTGCTCAATCTATTTATTTCATCTAAAAGAATAAGAACATTGTTTTGGTTAATTAATCCAGTACCTGAGCTTAAAGATAACAGGGTCTTTGCTTCCAAAAAGTCTTCTTTGATTTTGACCGAAGAAGCTGAGCTTGAATGTCCGCTATTAAACAAAATAATGTCCTTTATTAAAATATCAGCGATAGTTCTAAGGTTTGTCTTTAAAGAAACATTATCGGACAAATGATTTGTAGTAAGGTACAAAGCTAAAGCAATCCTTTCAACCTTCTTAAACAAGAAGATTCTAAAGCTGTCATAATTTTTAGGAAATCCATCTGTGTCCATTAAGGCATTCTAAAAAAATTAAAGACAAAATACAATTGTGTCGGGGTAAACTGAGTGTTGTAATTTTGTCTTTTATTACCCAAGCCATTGCGTCCTTTATTTAATCCTTATTTTTATGAATGTCTTTTATAAAAAGAATACTGAGTTTTTCACATAGTGGCTAGAAATAAGCGTGTTATTATATAGAGAATTATTACAATCAATTAATCAATCCAAAGTGGCTAGAAAAAAAATAAAAAATAAAGATAAGCGAGAGGTTCCAGAAGAGAAAGTATCTTTTCTAAAAGAAGAGACAGTAGAAGCTATCACCGCTATAGTCTTTCTTGCAATCGCAGCCTTTCTCTCATTTGCAGCATTTGGTCGTGGAGGATTTTTAGGAGATGCAGTTTTCAAAATATCTAATTATTTATTTGGAATTGGATACTATCTACTTCCTGTTATTTTGTTTTCTTTGGGAGTTTCCTTTTTAGCATCTTTAAAACACAACTTAGCTATACCTAAAATTATTGGTGCGGTTTTTATATTCATTTCTGGATTGGGTATTGTAGATTTAATTTTTCACAAAGGAGGTTTGATTGGAAATTTGATTTCAACTCTTCTGGAAAAACTTTTAGATTTTTGGGTTTCTTTAATCGTACTATTTTCAATTCTATTAATTTCAATTTTAGTGATTTTCAATTTATCTCTTAAATTTGATTTCAATAAATTATTTAGTAAAAAAGAAAAAGATTTATCAGATAAAGAAGATGAGATTTTGACAAAAGGAATTGAGAAAAATATTCCAGAAGAAGTTGAAGACGACGAGGACGATGCTCAAGTACCAGTGGTTTCTTCTGCTCCGGTCGTGGCACAAAATAGCAAACCTAGTGGATTGATATTTTTTGCAAAAAGATCTGCGCAACAAACTTTTACTCCTCCACCACTTTCACTTTTACAAAAAGATTCAGGTAAGCCAGAAGTTGGAGATGTGAAAGCAAATGCAAATATAATTAAAAGAACGCTTTCAAATTTCGGTATTCAAGTTGAGATGGATGAAGTTTCTATTGGTCCATCTATTACAAGATACGCACTTAAACCAGCCGAAGGAGTTAAACTTTCAAGAATTATTGCTTTGCAAAATGATCTTTCATTAGCACTTGCAGCTCACCCTCTTCGAGTCGAAGCTCCTATTCCTGGAAAATCTTTAGTTGGTATTGAAATTCCAAACTCAATCAAAACTACAGTTGGACTTGGTTCACTTATCAAAGACCCTGCTTTTAATGACCCTTCAAAACCATTGAGTGTTTGTTTAGGAAAAGGAATCACAGGAAAAGCAACGATTGCAAACTTTGCAAAAATGCCCCATGTACTTATTGCTGGAACAACTGGTTCTGGAAAATCTGTAACAATTCACGCTGTTATCACTTCTCTTTTGTATAAAAATCATCCAGATCAATTGAAATTTATAATGGTTGATCCAAAAAGAGTGGAGCTTACTCTTTATAATAAGATTCCTCATCTTCTAACTCCTGTTATCACTGATGCCAAGAAAGCTATACTTGCACTTAAGTGGGCGGCAAAAGAAATGGATAGACGATATGATCTTTTGGAAGAACATTCTGTAAGAGATATTCAGTCTTATCATTCAAATATTTTAGAACCAGCTTTGAAAGCTTCTAAAAATGATACTGAAACAGAAGTTCCTGAGACAATGCCTTATATAGTAGTAATAATCGATGAGCTTGCGGATATTATGCAAGCTTACCCACGAGAACTTGAATCTGCGATTGTGCGTTTGGCACAAATGAGTCGTGCTGTGGGTATTCACCTTTTGATCTCTACACAAAGACCGAGTGTGAATGTTATTACAGGATTGATCAAAGCAAACATCCCTACTCGAGTTGCGTTGCAAGTAGCTTCACAAATTGATTCACGAACTATTCTAGACATGCCTGGAGCGGAAAAACTTCTTGGTGCAGGAGATATGCTTTATCTTTCTGGAGATATGTCACAACCAATCCGTCTACAATCTGCTTTCATTACAGAAAAAGAAGTGAAAGATGTCGTAGAGTGGTTACAAAATCAATATAAAGATGTAATAGGTCTTTCTGATATAAATCTTGGTGGTGATGCAAACAATGACGTCAATCCAATGGATGCAATTGCTGCTGCGGGAGGGTTTGATGAACCAGGAGACGATGATGAGCTTTATAATGAAGCAAGAAAAGTTGTAGTAGCTGCTGGAAAAGCTTCAACTTCTTATATTCAAAGAAAACTTCGTGTTGGTTATTCTAGAGCGGCGAGGTTGATTGATTTACTTGAAGAAAGAGGTGTTGTCGGCCCTGCTGATGGCTCAAAACCACGAGATGTAATCGGAGCAGGCACACAATCATCTGGTCCACAGCCAACAAACTACGATATTGAAGAGGACGAGCAATTTTAATTTAAAAAATGAAATTCAGAAAAAAACTAATCATTACAGGAACAATCTCTGTATTAATTCTTATATTAATATATGGCTTTTTTAACGCCCGACTTTTGATCGCTGGTCCACAAATTCAAATTTTTAGTCCTGAGAATGGAATGTCTTTTGATACTCCTTTTATAGAAATATTCGGAAAAGCTAGAAACACCTCTTTTATAAGTATGAATGGAAATCCTATTTATATTAATGAAAATGACGAGTTTCGGGAAAAATTGCTGTTATCTCCAGGGACAAGTATAATTAAGATCGACGCACGTGACAGATTTGAAAGATCTACCGAAAAAATTCTTTGGTACACATACGACGGAGAACCTACTAAAATTAATGTTCCAGAAGTTCCAATAGAAACTTCTAGTAGTTCCCCTGTCTCAACAACATCTTCATCGTCACTTGATTAATTTTTTATAAGAATTTAATTACTAATAAGTTAAAATACAACCATGGCAATAAAAAAGAAAGCAGCAAAAGAAAAAAAAGTAATTAAAGAATCAGATAATAGTGGAGAAAGAAATTCTTCTAAGAATATCGAGGACACAATTCGAGAAATCAAAACAAAGTTTGGTGATGACGCGATTATGAAATTGGGAGACAAACCAAGAGTTGGTGTTGACTCTATTCCTACAGGATCAATTGGACTTGATGAAGCATTAGGAGTTGGTGGAGTTCCTCGAGGAAGAATTATCGAGATTTTTGGTCCGGAATCTTCAGGAAAGACTACCCTTTCACTTCACATTGTTGCAGAAGCTCAAAAGAAACATGGTATTTGTGCTTTCGTTGATGCTGAACATGCATTAGATCCTGAGTATGCAAAAAAGATTGGAGTTAATTTAGATGAGCTTCTAATTTCACAACCAGACACAGGAGAACAAGCTTTAGAGATTGTAGAAAGTTTGGTACGTTCTGGAAAAATTGATGTAGTGGTAATCGATTCTGTTGCTGCACTTACACCGAAAGATGAAATTGAAGGAGATATGGGAGCGTATCACGTTGGAAAACAAGCAAGACTTATGTCTCAAGCTTTGAGAAAACTCACAGCGATTGTAGCTAAATCAAAAACAGTAGTTATTTTTATCAACCAAATCCGAATGCAAATTGGTGTTATGTTTGGTAACCCTGAGACAACTCCCGGAGGAAAAGCTTTGAAATTTTACACTTCTGTTCGTTTAGATATTCGAAGAATTGCTCAAATTAAAAAAGGAGAAGAAATTATGGGAGGACGAGTAAGAGTTAAGGTTGTTAAAAATAAAGTGGCAGCTCCCTTCCGAGTCACAGAATTCGATCTTCTTTACAATGAAGGTATTTCAATAGAAGGAGAAATGCTAGCTCTTGGAGAAAAATTTGATTTAATTCAAAAATCCGGATCTTCTTATTCTTATGGTGAAGTAAAACTTGGAAGAGGATATGACGCTTCTAGAACATTTCTAAAAGAGAATATTAAAATTGCAGACGAAATATTAAAGAAAATTAAAGAAAAAATTAAAAACGACACTGTTTAGTTCCCTTTTTTAAAAATTGCGCACCTGTATTCACTTTGATAGAATCCTGAACATGTTAAATTACAACGAAGTTAAAGAAAGGGGTTTTATTATTATCGATGGAGATCCATACGAAGTTTTAGAATCTCATGTTTCTAGAAAACAACAAAGAAAACCAGTTAACCAAACAAAGTTAAGAAACCTAATATCTGGTGGAACACGTCAGCATACTTTTCATTATGCAGACACCGTAGAAGAAGCTTATATTGAAAAGAAGACTGTTAAGTATTCTTTCAATAAGTTTAATCGGCAAAGCGGTGTAACTGAATATTGGTTTTCAGATCCTCATGATAAAAGTAAAAGATTTGAAGTAGATGAATCAGTTTTAGCTGAAAAAATTATGTACATGAAGGAAGACACTGAATATGACGCTCTATATTTTGGCGAAAGAATTATTGGCCTTTCCCTGCCAATTAAAGTTGAATTGAAAGTTATTGAAGCTCCACCAAGTATCAAAGGAAGTACAGCTAGTGGTGGTGATAAAAAAGTAAAAGTTGAAACTGGAGCGATGGTTACAACTCCGACTTTTGTGGAGGTTGGTGATGTTATTCGAGTTAATACAGAGACTGGGCAATATACAGAAAGGGTTTAAATAGTTCAAAACTAAATATCTCCAAATTATTATTTTCTTCAACGGCTTCGACCTTCGGTCTGCAGATGTTTCAGAAAATAATAATTTGGAGATATTTTGCTATAAATTTTAAAAGTAGTTCCATAAATTCCCCACTCTCTGCATTAACAAATAAAATTTAAGTAAAGAAAAAGAGGGTCCGAAGACCCTCTAAAAGATACTCATGATATCCATTTATCCTGAAGCTCGACACTCTTTAGAGCATCAATAGCATCAAGACAGATGACGACAGCAGCCATATCTAATCCTGTGATTGGCCTTATTCTGCGTTTGGGACTTTGTGGTCCCCAGTATTCGTCTTCTTCGGTGAAATCACCAGGCTTAGGATCATTCGTAAGCACCATGTGATCATCTCCTGGTTTTGGATCACCGACCCAGAGAAGCTGTGCTGGCTGAGTTCTTTTCAGGGCCTCTTGAATTGCATCTGGTTTTGTTCTCTCGAAAGAAAACAAATCTGGTTGATTTTCATCTACAGACAATGTGTCTTTGGAGACAGGATAAACAGATGACGTTTCAGTGGAGGGTGGTGGATAACCTTCCTCTGGCAGATTGAACGATTCAAAAAAATCTTGTTGTCCTAATGTACCGGGCATAATAAAAAGTTCCTTTCATAGATAAAAATACACCACACCACCCCAAAATCCAACTTACCTTATCAACCTTTCAATGTCGTATTTCTCTATATTGAGATTGAAGCCGTTTATTACTATAAGTGAAAATATAATCTTGGGTACTGAGCACATTGCGGAGCCGTCCTAAACGGCGAGCAAAGCGAAAAACAAAACAGAGATGCATTTGCATCTCTGTTTTGTTTTATCGCGGGTACGAAATACCCAAGATTATATTTTTGTTTATCGAGTGATAAACGGCATCAATCCCATAAACCGAGATCTCTTGATTGCGCTCTCAACTTGTCTTTGGTGCTTAGCAGAAAGACCAGTTCTTTTTCTAGAAAGAATCCGTCCGTTTGGATTGATAAAACGCTTCAAGTGATCTAAATCCTTGTAATCGATTGTCTTTATATTTTTTTGATTAAAATAATCATTTGTCATAGGTTGGAACACTATACACAAACTCTTTAAGATGCGCAACTGGCCTTAAAAAGGAATGTCTTCTGGGTTTATTTCGTCTGCAGGATATTCGATTTGACCACCATCTTCTTGGGGCATTTCGGCTGGTGCTGAAGAATTTGATGAAGAACCAGTCTTTGGAGTATAACCCTCCCCACTGCCTGTTTTTGGTCCAAATTGAACCTTGTCAGCAACGATCTCTGTTCTGTATTGTTTCTGTCCGGCTTGGTTATCCCAACTTCTTGTTTGGATTCTACCTTCAATCATTACACTTTGACCTTTCTTTAAATATTGTGAAGCTGTCTCTGCTTGGCGACCAAAAACTACGATATTATGATAATCTGTTGACTCTTGTTTCGCCCCACTTTGATCCTTCCAAACACGATTTGTAGCTAATGAAAACTGACAAACTGACATACCATTTGGTAATGCTTTTTGTTCCGGATCTCTTGTAAGGTTACCTACTATTATTGCTTTATTTAAATACATACATCTATTATGTTCGCAGAGATGATGGTAGTAGTCAATCTAGACCTTTAGCTAGATTTTAGGTCTTTTTTATTTATTATTTATCTTCAGAAACTAGAGCTTCAATTGCTTCGTCAACTTCTTCAGCATTCACAACTTCCTCAGCAACAACCTCTTCTACAACTTCAGCATCATCATCTGATGATCGTCTCTTTTTTCTATCGTCTGAAACTTCACTTTTCTTTGACAAAGATTCTGCAATAACTTCAGAAGTCGTATTTGCTGCTTCTGTAGTTTTTAGAATAACGTATCTTAATATTTCAGCGTTTAGATCTAATTCTTCTTTAATTAGTTCAATTTGATCTGGAGTGATGTTGAATTTAACCCAACCAAATGAAGCGTTGTTGTATTTGATGTTTTTAGAATCAATGTTTTTAATCATTGTATAAGCTAAAGGAATAGTTACAGGAGTAGATTCTGAAACGATTTCCCCACCGTGGTTTTTGATAATTATTTTGATTCCTTCAAACTCTCCTTGAACTTTTTCTTCAAGAGTTGGGATAAGGTTAATACCTAGCTCGTAAAGCCGTACCTCATCATTATTGATATTATCTATTGTTGCGTTTTCTGACATGTGCCAAAGATTAACATAAAGCCTTATATGGCGCAAGATTAATTTAAACTAAAGAAATTAATAGCGTTTTTTAATATTTGAACCCTAACCGCCTCCGTATCCATTTCTTTGATTTCAGCAATCTTTTTCACAACTTCAGACACATAAGCCGGTTCATTTCTTTTTCCTCTAAAAGGCGCCGGTGTGACATATGGACAATCTGTTTCTGAAAAAATACGGTCTAAAGGCGCCATTTTAACTAATTCTTCGTACTGCGAAGCAAATGTAATAACACCTGTAAAAGAAAAGTTGAAACCTAAATCTAGAATTTGTTGAGCTTCTTCTAATGTTCCGGCGAAAAAATGAAAGTTTCCTCGGAGCTTGTCTCCGTGAATTTGTTTTTTGTCAGTCAAAATTTTTAAAACTTCTGGGTATGCTTCTCGACAATGAATCATTAGAGGTTTGTCGTATTTCACAGCAAGATCAATTTGAGATTCAAAAGCTTTTGTTTGCTTTTCAATATAATTTTCTTTGTCTCCGTCTATTCTAAAAAAATCCAAACCACATTCCCCCACCCCCACAACTTTTGGATGTGAAATTAATTTTTCAAATTCTTCTACATTGAATTCTTCGCCTTTTGAATTAAACGGCTCACTCTCCTCGCCAATTTCTTCTTTGTCATGAAATGAAACACTAGTGTGAATTGGATGAAGCCCGACTATTGCAAAAACTCCTTCAGGATATTTTTCTGTGAGTGCTACAGCGTCTTTAGAAGTCTTTAAATTCGTCCCAACATTTATCATCCATGTTTTGTTTTCTAAAGATCTTTTTATCACCTCGTCTCGATCTTCTTCATATGCATTAAATTGCACATGAGCATGTACATCTACAAATTCTGGAAGATTATTTTTTTCCATTTTTAATTCTGTTTAAAAGTTTTTCGTACATTTCTACAATCTTCTCATCACCGTTATCGCGAATAAAATACGAAAATCCAGGGCGAGTATTTAATTCCAAAATCCACCATTCATTATTTTTATCTTTAGCAATATCTAAACCAATCCATTCAAAGCTTTTCAAAACAGGGCTTCTGTTCACTACCTCTACGATACTATTTTTAATATTTTCATCTGTAACAAGCTCAGCTTTTCCATCATCATTGTGAAGTGGGCTTAAGTTTGTAATTTTTTGGTTTGAAACTTTTTCGTACAAAAGAATAACTTCTCCGCCTAATAAAATAGCTCTATACTCATTTTTAATTTCAATAAACTCTTGAGCAAGCATAGTTGAGTCATAATCTTTTTGTTTCTTTTTATAAATAGATTTTACAGCAAGAGCAACTTTATTCTTTGTTTTACATTTATATACATGTCTTCCTTGTGAACCAGAGTTCATTTTTACAACAACAGGTAATTCAAAATTTTCTAGAATATCATCAACGATTGATTCTTCATTTTTAAAATGTGCAATTTTAGATATTTCTTCATCTTCAGAATTTGGATCAAGATAAGATTTTGTCTTAGGCATTGGTAACTCAGAATTTAAAAGCCAATACGCATAAACTTTACTAACACAAATAGCGGCAACAGGTTCATTGTTTAAAGGTACTCGAGTGTTCGTGAAATAAAAATCATTGCCATCAATATTAAGCGCCAGAAGATTTCCTATTTTATCTATTTTTTTATATGAAATACCTAAATTTTCACAGGCATTAACCAGAGATCTCATGTTTGGTTTTGAATTTTCCATGTTGATTTAATCTTTTCTAAGAAATAATGGTTGTTCTGGTTTCTTGTTTTCGTGGATGGCAGAAATTATAGCATCAGAAGTTTCAGGTAATAAAGGTTTCAAGAGTATTCCAATTTTAAATAATTTTTCAACTAATTCAAAAATAATTTTCTTTGCTTCTTCTTGATTTTCTTTAATCAATTTAAAAGGTTGTTTATCTTGAATGATTTGATCTAGTTCAGAAATTTCTTTCCAAATAAAATCCATTACGGCTTGAAAATTAAAATTATCGAATGCATCAGTGTATTCTTTCGGAAGATTTTCAAAAGTTTTATCAAAATTGAAATTCCCTTCTAGATGATCTTCTGACATTTTCAAAATTCTATTCAAAAGATTTCCTAGGCCGTTTGCCAAATTGGCGTTGTATGAACTTTTGATTTTTTCTGGCGTTATATCGCTATCTTCAAAAGGACTTATTTCCCTCAGAAGATAATAACGCAGCATATCTATACCATATTCTTCAACAATATCAATAGGATCAACTACATTACCAAGAGACTTAGACATTTTTTGCCCTCCTGAATTTATAAAGCCATTCACAATAATTTGATTTGTGTTTTTAATTCCTGCAGCCATAAGCATCGCTTGCCATCGAACAGCTTGATGTTGGGTATTATCTTTTCCACAAAATTGAATCCTTGTAGCCTCATTCCAATATTTATTAAATTTTTCTTCATCATCTGGCCAACCAACAGCAGAAATATAATTCACAAGAGCGTCAAACCAAACATACATAACTTGAGTGTCATCATTTGGAATTGAAATACCCCAAGGCATTTTTTCTTTTATACGAGAAATACTGAAATCTTCTAGACCGCTTTCTATCATTTGCTTCATTTCATTTAAACGAAAATTTGGAACAACAAAATCTGGATTGTCATTGAAAAGTTTTGACAACTGATCTGAAAATTTAGAAAGAGCAAAGAAATAATTTTCTTCTGTTAAAATCACAGGGTTTTGAAGTGGATGATTTGGGCATTTTCCTTCAACTAAATCTTTTTCTTTAACAAACATTTCATCTCCAACACAATAAAGTCCTGAATATTCTTTTTTATAAATAAATCCAGCGTCTAAACATTTTTGCCAAAATTTTTGTGCAGATAAAATATGATTAGCGTCTGTTGTACGGATAAAATTATCGTATGACAAATTTAAAACTGTTTTCATTTTTTTAAAATGCTCAGACATTTCGTCCACATAACCTTGTGCGGTTTTTCCATTTTCTGTTGCCTTTTCAAAAATCTTCACACCATGCTCATCTGTTCCTGTATTGAAAAAAACGTCAAAACCCATTTCCCTTTTAAATCTAGCAAGTGCATCGGCACGAACAATTTCCATAGCAAAACCAACATGAGGTTTTGAATTCACATAAGGAAGTGTAGTTGTTATATAGAAAGATTTTTTATTCTCAGACATAATCAGAAATTAATCTCTAATGTTTGCAGCTGTCTTTTTCTTTTCAAGATCACCTAAAAATTCCATCACAACAGCAGCGATGGGTACAGAGATTAAGATTCCTAAGAATCCAGCGATTTTTGCTCCGATGATAATTGCGAATATAGAAACCAAAACTGGAATACCTACAATCTTTTTAACAACCAACGGCTGAATAAGATGATTTTCGAATTGTTGAATAATTATAAATAGACATAAAGTTATTAATCCTAGAGTTACCCCTCCACTCAAAAGAGCTAAAGAAACAGCAGGGATAGCTGCCAAAATTGGACCAAAAAGTGGTATCAATTCTAGAACCATTGCGATGAATGACAACAAGATAGCATTTGGAACACCAATTACAGAAAGTCCAATAAATGTTAGAACTCCAACAATAACAGCCAGAAGAAGTTGTCCTTGCATCCAAAGTCCGATTTTTCTTTGACTTCTCTTCCATAAATCAAGAATATATTTTTCGTGCTTTAAAGGTGTAACAATTCTCAAGAAATCTCTCACTCCGTCTTCTTGAACAGATAGATAAAAAGAAATAATTACAATAAGAAGAAATGATAATGCACCTCCAAACACTGCTGAGGCTGTTGTAAGGAATCCAAAAGTCGCTCCTGAAAAAGTACTTGTAACAGTATTTAGAACATCTTCTGTTATTTGCATATCTCTTATAGAAGAAAATAGAATATCAAAACCTGGGACTTCGTTTATCTTTTCATTACTCAATGAATCAATGTAAAAAGGAATTTGATGGAAAGTGGTTTTTATATCTGTGATAAAAGGTGGAAGGAATATTGAGAAAATTCCAATGAAGAAAAGAATCACTCCAGCATAAAGACCTAAAACTGAAACGAGTCTTGGGGCTTTAGTTTTTTTAGAAATAAAATTTGCGATTGGATTTACAGAAGAAGCAATAATAACTGAAGCGAGTAGAACTAAAATTAAATCTCTAATTACCCATAAAAACCAAAAAAGTGCGCAAAATGCACCGGCTTTAAAGATAGCGCCCGAGGTGATGTTGATTGATATTTGTTTATCCAGAGAGTCTTTCATTACGGCAATAATAACATGCAGACTATTGGTGAGCAATTATGAATTTAGAGTCGTCCTTTCAAATAACTTATCAAATCATCTTCAGAAACCCTGTCTTGTTTTCCAGAATCACGATCACGCACAGTCACACCAGAATTTTGTTCTAATGTTTCGAAATCGATAGTGATACAAAAAGGTGTTCCGATTTCATCTTGTCGTCGGTATCGCTTCCCTACATTTCCATTATCATCAAAAATAATTTGTGGAATTTCTTTTTTAATTTTTGCATAAACTTCCCGCGCTTTTTCTTGAAGTTCTGGTCGATTTTTCAAAAGTGGAAATACTGCAACTTTTATAGGCGCCACAGCCGGAGCTAATTTTAAATAAGTTCGAACTTCCCCATCCATTTCATCTTCAGCATACGCATCAGAAAGAATTGCCAAAACTAATCTATCAATACCAAATGATGGTTCGATAACATGTGGAATAATTTTTTCATTTGTTTCTTGATCTAAATAATCTAATTTTTGTCCTGAAGCTTCAATGTGACTCTTTAAATCAAAATCTGTTCTATAAGCAAGACCTGATAATTCTTTTTTTCCAAAAGGATAATCGAATTCAAAATCTATTGTTCTTTGTGAATAGTGAGCCAAATCTTCTTTTTCTATTTCCAGTTCATGAATATTTTCAGGAGAAAGTCCGAGTGTTGTGAAAAATTGTTTTGTGTCTTTTACAAGCGCCTCAAAATTTTCTTTCCAATTTTCAGGATTAACAAAATATTCAATTTCCA
This sequence comes from Minisyncoccota bacterium, assembly GCA_018061745.1. Taxonomy (GTDB): domain Bacteria; phylum Patescibacteriota; class Minisyncoccia; order Phycocordibacterales; family JAACPR01; genus JAGOTN01. The sequence continues at coordinate 18,717 of JAGOTN010000001.1, read as the reverse complement.
TTTGTTCAAATTCACGAACTCTGAAAATAAAATCGCGAGGTGCAATTTCGTTTCTAAAAGCTTTACCGATCTGCGCAATACCAAAAGGAAGTTTTGGATGCATTGTGTCCATGACATTTTTAAAGTTTACAAAAATACCTTGTGCTGTTTCTGGTCGCAAGTATGCAATTGAAGATTCATCTTCTGATGCTCCGACCTGTGTCTTGAACATCATGTTGAATTGTTTTTCTTCACCTAATTCCCCTGCACATTCTGGACACTTATTTTTATCTTCTAAATGATCAGCACGAAATCTTCTTTTACATTTTTTACATTCCACCATTGGATCTGCAAAACCACCCACATGCCCACTCGCCTCCCAAGTTCTCGGGTTCATTAAAATAGCAGCATCAAGACCGTACATATCTTCACGATCAAGAACGAATTGTTTCCACCAAAGTTGTTTGATGTTGTTTTTTAGAGCCACACCATAGTGACCATAATCCCAAGTACCAGCCAACCCACCATAAATTTCAGAGCCTTGAAATACAAAACCACGGCGTTTTGCGAGTGAAACTATCTTCTCCATCTTGTCATTTATCATAATCGAAATATTACACTACTTTTATTACTGCACAACTTTTGCATTATCTAAATCTGATAATCTACCCATATCTGTTGTTGGCGCTTCTGAAATTTGGCTTAATTCAGTTTGAGTGAAAGTATCATACCCTGTAAAAGTTGGATTGATCAAAAGTGCAGGACTATCTCCAAGCTGACTAGTTGAAGGATTAAGAGTAAGTTGGACAGAGATAGATCTTGCAGGATCAATAAATCCGACATGTTCTCTAACATTTCCCAAATCCCATTCGATAGAACGAGAAGCCGCGTCGTAATTTACATTTTCATTACTTGGAAAAATTTTATTGTTCCAACGAACATAAGGAGGAAGTGTTGCTCTAACTTTTCCTCTCTCAAGTGCGTTTGAAGAGTTTGTTAAATTTAAAGTCACAGTGTAAGTAGTGTCATTTTCTACTTTTGGTGGAATTGGACCAGTGTTTTCAAATGGACCACCTGCGAATGTTGTTACAGCATTTAAAGCAACGTCAGATTGAATTTTAATTCTTTTAGCAGCTTCTACTTTTATATCTTCAGGAACGCTTCCTTCCCCGATTCTTTTTCCTGTAATAACTGAGCTCACGATAATTTCAGGATTTTTGTAAACAGCTTGCCTTGTCGCTAAAGTTTTTGTTTTAAAATTAAAAGTTAAAGTCTCAGATTGACCAACTGCAATCTCTGTAAATAAATCAGGTTTTGTAATTTTATTCCAAGTTATAGTATTGTCATTTGAATTAAAGAATCCTCCAGCCAACTCAACAGTAGAATCATTTAACACTTCTCCATCAAGTTTTAGAATTATTTGTGGATCCACAATTACACCTCCGGTATTATTTGTATAAGTTAATCTTCCTCCGATTTGCGTTCCTCCACTTCTAACCAAATCCACAGCGAAATCTCCATCTATCGCCAGATCCATGGCAAGAAAAGGTCGTATTAATGAAATTGATTTAGGAATTGTTGTAAATTTAACTTTGAAATCGTCTTTTGAATCAGTTTCCGCCAAACCAACATTCCATTTGAAAACTCTTTCTTCCATGTTTTGTCCAATCAAAGCACCTCTAACTGTGAATTTTTTTGATTCTTGTGGAGAGAGTTTTTCAAAAAACCAAACATTATTTGCTTGTGTTGGAACAATTGTTGATTGAGAAAAGTTAAATCCAAAAGGATAATCAACAGTCACTAGAACATTTTCTAAATCACTATTTGAGTTTGACGAAACAGTTACATCAAAAGCTAGAGCTTGCCCTGATGTAATTTCTTTAACGGTTTCAACCAAAAGTTTAACCGGAGAAGATTGTAGGGCGAGTGTAAAAGTTTTTTTAGTTTCAAAAATTGCATTTGAATTTGGAACTCTATATTCAGCACGAACATCAATACTTTTTTGCTCACCTTCTTCTCCAAAAAGAGCTGCTGCGTATGTCTTTTTAACAATAGAGTTTGCAGGAATATCTCCAAGCCCTTCTCGCACTCTTGTTAGTTCTGTTTTTAAATCATCAGTCTTTGTTCCTTCTGGATATTCCAAAACAATATCAACTGTTTCTATTGCAAATGAATTTCTATTTTGAACAATAATATCAAGAGTCATTCCCTCTCCTCCTCCAACAGAAACAGGACCAACAACAGAAATATCTACTGTGTTTGAATAAATAGCTGGAGCTTTATTTCCAAATTTATATAAAGCAAAACTCAATGATCCAAGAAAGAAAACAAATGCAAAGATAACTATCTTAGTAAATAAAGACATTTTTTTCTTTCCAACAATTTTTGAAAAACTATCATTTTCAATATCACCCCAAGAATTTGGCACATCTTTAAGATTTCTATCTAAATTCTGTCGCGAACGAATTTGAAATTGAGTATTTGGAGAATAAAGTTTTTCCTGAAGCTTTGTAACACGACTTTTAGGCGCGTCGTTATTTTTATTACTTAAATCTAGCGGTTCATTCATATCAAAAATTATAACACGCGAGTTTATATGAGTAAGTCCCTATAACTGGCTTTCTCGAATTCCAGAATTTATGATCTGAAGAGCGTGCCTGCGTTCTTCTTTCATTTTTTCAATTACTTCCCCGTCCCAAGAATCATTTAAAATATAGAAATTTATCTGTTCAGTTGAACCAATGTAGCCTAGTCTGTTTAAAATTCTTAAAACAATCACAGCTTCAATGTCTAAAATCAATTCTTTATTAAAATTCTCTTTATCTTGATTTTGTTTCAGAAAAATAATTCCTGAGTGGATTATTGAAAATAATTTATCATCACCTGATTCTCCTATCACCAATCTTTCTAGAAGTTTAAATATTCTCGCAATTACAGATGTGATTTCTGGTTTTAGGTTTGCAAAATTACTTTCGAGAGGCGAAGCATTTGTCAGTCTCCACATTCCCTTTCCGCGAACAAGAGAAACATGACACATCGAAAGATTTTGAGTCCCGAAACGAAGTTTAGATTTTTCATATCGGATTCCTTGCGCGATTGCACGAATCAATCCTAGTTCTTCTGTAAAAAGAGTTAGAAAAGCATCGGCTTCTCCTTGAGGGATATTTCTTAATACAAAAGCGTTTGTTTCGTAGACATGATGCATGTTATGAAATCTTTTTGATTTTTACATTTATTGAAACTTCACCGATCTGCAAAGACTCTCCGTCGTTTTCTTCAAAAGCAAATTGTGTAGCTCGAACTGATTTTTTAATTTCATCTACAAAACTTCCAACTTCAACTTCTGCAGACTTTGAAACGGTGGCTTTTATTTCGTCACTTGGTTGCAATCCCGAAGTTTTTCGAAGTTGTTGAATAAAACGAATTAATTCTCGAGCATTCCCTTCTAGTCTTAATTCTTCAGTTATTTTTGTATCTAAAACAATTTCAACTTCTTGAGTTTCAGAAAACATAACCTCTTTAACATTTAATTCGTCTTTCAAAATATCCAACAAATCATTTTTGCTTTTTAATTCTTGTTTTTTAATTGTTACAGAAGCAAGCGGTTGTCGAACTTTAATTCCAACCTTTGTTCTCTCTTCAAGAGCTCGAGTTACTGTTTCTCGAAGTGTTTGCATTTCAGAAATAATTTTTTCATCTAGATTTTTTAGGTTCGGCCATGATTCTAGGTGTACACTTTCCGATTCATTTTCGTCTCGAACTTTTAGATAAATATCTTCAGCGATAAACGGAGTGAATGGCGCCATCAATTTTGCCAAGTTTTTCAAAACAAATTTTGTTGTTGCTGCTGCAGATTTCGCATCTTCATCTTCCTCGTTTTTGAAGCGATCTCGAGAACGACGAATATACCAAGTTGATAAATCATCAACAAAATCCATGATAGGTCTCGAGGCTTTATCAATCTCATAAGCATCGAGCGATTTGGTAATTTGTTTTTCCAATTCAGAAAGTCTGGCAAGAATCCATTTGTCCAAAACATTTGAACTTTCTTTTACAGACACATCTCCTAAAACACCTTTGTACATTTCATAAAATGAAACAACATTGTTTAGTCTGGCAATTAGTTTTTTAGAAACTTCATCAACTCCTTTTTCTGAAAATAATAAATCTTCTGATTTTACAGCTTGTGAAGATACCAAGAAATATCTCATTGCATCCGCACCATATTTATCAAAAATAATATTGATGTCTGGATAATTATTTAAACTTTTAGACATCTTTCTTCCGTCTTCGGCTAAAACAAGCCCATTAACTATTACGTTTTTATATGGTGTATGCCCAAATAAAGCTGTGTTCAAAACAATTAAAGAATAAAACCATCCTCGAGTTTGATCCAAACCTTCAGCAATAAAGTCAGCTGGGTAGTTTATTGTTTTTTTAAACAAACCAGATTCAGGATTAAATCTTTCTTTGTTTGCAGGATAAAAATTTGAAGCAAAAGGAACTGAACCAGAATCAATCCATCCATCAAAAACATCTGGGATTCTTTTCATTATTTTTCCGTTTTGAACAAAAGTCACATCATCGATATATGGTCGGTGTAAATCAATTTCAAAATTATCATTTACAGGAAGTCTGCTTGGAATTATTTCCAAAGTTTTTCCTGTCTCGATAAATTCTTCTTTATCTTCTTTTATTTCGATGGTTTCTTTTTTATCAAAACCTTCGTTCGCAGAGAACATCAACCATGTTGTGTATTCATGTGTAATAACTAAAATTCTTTTTCCTTCATTCTGAGAATCAATTTCTTTCAAAAAATTTCCAGCTCTTTTTTTCAAATCCAAAAGACTCTCACCTGTTGGCGCGGCTTTATCATATTTTTCAGAATTTGATGAAAAATAACTTCTGTAATCTGTAATTGGACGACCATCAAAACCAGTCTGAACCTCTCTCAATCTTTCATCTTCAATAATATTTTCTTTTGGAAAACCAATTTTCTCTGCAACAATTTCTGCAGTTTCTTTTGTTCTAAAAAGTGGAGAACAATAAATTGCATCAAATTTTTCATCTGCAAATTTCTCCCCTACCCGAGCCACATCATCTTTTCCTCTTTGAGTTAAATGACTTGGAGAATTATTACTATCAGAAATTCTGTTTTCTAGATTATGATCGGCTTCACCATGACGCATTATTACAAAAGTATTTGAGCTTTTTGTTTTTTCTCTCAATTCTGAAATTGATTCGATTACGGCGATTTCTGTTTCGTCTTCAGATTTCCAAATTGGAATAGGAGTTCCCCAATATCGAGCACGAGAAACAGACCAGTCTTTTGCATCTTTCAACCAATTACCAAAACGATTACTTCCAACAAAATCAGGAACCCAATTTACTTTTTCATTTTCTTTAACAATTTTATCTTTAATGTCTGTAACTTTTATATACCAAGAAGACATCGCGTAATTCAAAAGTGGTGCGTCCGTTCTCCAACAATGTGGATATGAGTGAGTATATTTTTTCTTATCAAAAAGAAGTCCTTTGTGTGCGAGTGCTTTAATAAATTCAACATCGGTTTGAGTTGGATCTTCTTTTGGTTTTGCTTGAAGACCTGCAAAATCTTTTGCTTCTGGTTTGATTGTTCCGTCAATTTTTACATGTTGAACAAAAGGTAAATTATTTTCTTTACCCAAATTTAAATCGTCTTCACCAAAAGCTGGAGCAATATGAACAACTCCAGTTCCATCTTCTGTTGTAACAAAATCTCCATTATAAATTTTCCAACCGTTTTCACGATTTTCTAAATTAGTATCATTAACATAATAATCAAAAGGAGGAGTGTATTTCTTCCCCACTAATTCTTCAGTAGAAACTTCAGAAATAATTTGATGTTCTTTTTCTCCAAAAACTTTTTCAGCTAAATCTTTTGCAACAATATAAAATGATTCCTCAAATTTTACTTTTACATATTCAACATTTTTATTTATCGCTAAAGCAACGTTTCCAGGAAGCGTCCAAGGAGTTGTTGTCCAAGCCAAAACAAAAGTTCCCTTTTCATCTACTAGTTCAAATTTAACTGTTGCAGAAATATCAGTAATATCTTTATATGCTTGATTTACTTCAAAGTTTGAAAGCGCTGTCTCAAGCAAAGGAGAAATGTGCATCGTCTTGAATCCTTCATAGGCTAAACCTTTTTTATATAAAGTCTTCCACATCCACCAAACAGACTGCATATATTTTGAATCCATTGTTATGTAATTGTCTTCAAAATCTACCCAACGCCCAGTTCGTGGAATTATTTTTTTCCATTCATCTAGATAACGAAAAACATTTGCTCGTGCAGCTTCATTGAAATTTTTAATTCCAAATTTTTCTACATCATGTTTTGTTTTAAGATTATTTTCTTTTTGAATTAAGTTTTCAATTGGAAGCCCGTGAGTATCCCAACCCCATCGACGAACAACTCTATGTCCATTCATAGTTTTATAACGAGGAATTATGTCTTTTATTGTTCCAGCAAGAATGTGCCCATAATGAGGAAGTCCTGTTGCAAATGGTGGCCCATCATAAAAAAGGAAATCACCTTTTTTAGTCTCTCTTTCAACAGATTTCTCGAAAATTTTATTTTGATTCCAAAAGTCTAATATTTGCTCTTCTTTCAAAGCAACTTGACTCTTATTGTCTTCCCCTGCTTCATTTGTCATAAAATACAGCATACGATATTTAGGGCTTTGTTTCAATTGATGGTTTAAAAAGAAAAACTCGCACGAATGCGAGTGGTTTTAATTTTGTTTTGATTTTACTCCGGCAAGTGTGCCGACAAATAGGCTTCAAAACACTTGTTGAGAGGATTTTTTAGGAATTGAATTGATTCTTGGAAACATTCCAATTCTTCAACGATGTCCTTCAACTCATCGAGGTTTACAAAGTCCTGGACATTGGTTCCTTCTGGTTGAAAAAACTCATCGTTTTTTTCAACATACATAACAAATCTTTTGCTACGAGCATTGTAATACTCACAAACAACCCAATTGTTATCGTGTCTCAAAAAAGAGACTGTGGTTTTTTCTGGCTCTTTGGAAATAAAGACTTTTTGGATTTGATCTTTTCCAACAACAGCTGGTATAAAAGTGGAATTTGGTGAACTCATTTAAAAACAAAATACATTTAAAATGTGTGTTTGTCAAAGAAAAAAGCGCGCCCTTGCAGGGCGCGCTTTGAAAGTCTATCTATTTCCCACAAGGAGAAACAGGGTCACAATACCCAAAAGACTCCTCTGAAGGTTCTTCGAGCCTGTACCCAAATTCTTCCAGCAGGAACACTGCTAAAATAGAATCTGTGACACATTCCCGAATAAAAGTTCTGGTGGCTTTCGTTATGTTTCGAACGAACTCAGATTCTTTCAAATGATCATTTCTGAAAATATCAGCAGATGATTCACCTTCCGGTTTATGATCCTGACCGTGAGAAGTAAAATCAATATCCCCACTTTTTAATCCGCAAATCATTTCGACCCACGAACCGTCCATTTGCTTGCAAGTAAATGCAATCCTGCCATCGTCATTTTTTTTGACGAAGACGCTGTTTAATTTGTTGTCAAATATTTTCATAATTCAAAAACAAAAATACAACTAAAAGCACATTAAGTCAACTATGTGAATTACACCCCTCTACATCCTCTCCGGCAATTCAATTCCTAAAATTCCTAAACCGTTTTCTAAAATATTAAACACAGCTTGAGTGATTCCCACTTTGTAAGAAGTTCCTATATTTTCTTTTTCAATAATTTGTTCTGAATTATAGAAAGTATTAAACTCACTCGCTAATTCTGTTAAGTAAGTAACTAATTTCTGTGGAGCAAGTTCGTCGTATGCTTCTGCGACAACTTCAGGAAAACGATTTAAAATTTTCTCAACATTTTTTATTTCCCAATTTTCTGGTTGAACTCCACCAACAAGACCTAAACCTTCTGTTTCAGCTTTTTTCAAAAGTGAAGACGCACGCACCGTTGTGTATTGAAGATAAGGACCTGAATCTCCTTCAAAAGAAAGTGACTTATCAAAATCAAAAATAATATCCTTACCAATCGCTTGTTTTAAAATTGAATATTTAATTGAAGCCAAAGCAACTCTTTCCAAAACCTGTTCCTTAACTCCCTCTTCATATTCTCTTCCTTCAATTTTTTCTAAAACTTTTCCACGAGTGTCGTCAATTAAACTTTCCGCAGAAATAACATCTCCTGTTCTAGAACTCATTTTTCCAGTTGGAAGTCTCAACATTCCGTGAGACATGTGAGTTGTCTTTGCAGCTAAATCTGGAAAAACTTCCTCAAGTGCTTTTAAAATAACTTTGAAATAATGATCTTGTTCATTCGCAGTTATCACAATAGAACGATCATATCCATATTTTTCAGCTTTTGTTTTAGCTAAACCAAGTTCCTTTGCTTCATAAGTTGGAAGTCCTTGAGAGTTTATAAATACACGAGTATGTAGACCATGTTTTTCAGCTTTATAAACAACAGCGCCTTCACTCACTTCAAAAATTCCAGTTGAAATATTTTTCTCAACAACCTCTTTTCCAAAAACTCCTGTATCACTTTCAAGAAAATAGAAATCGAATTTTGTTCCAAGTCTTTTATAAATTATTTCAAAAGCTTCCATGCTCCATTTTCTTCCCTTTTCATAATAAATATTAAGTTCATGATTTGATCTATCAAAAAGCATTTTGTTTGTAACATCAATTTCTTTTTTTGCTTGATTATCAGATTCATATTCATGCGAACCAAAAGAATATGCGTTTGAAAGAAATCGAATTTTTATTTCCAAAGAATCTTCATCGTGAGGAAACCCTGCACGATTTTGAATCATTCCCCAAACAGCTTTCGCAACATGCAATCCAATATCTCCTTGATAAATTGCTCTCTTCACTTCTGCGCCATTCCATTCAGAAATTTTACAAAGTGCTTCTCCAATAAAATTACTCATCATGTGCCCAATGTGCAGAACTTTAAAAGGATTAGGATCTGTAAATTCAATAATTGTTTTTTGACTATTCAAACGATTATTTCGTCCATAATTTTTTCCTTGATTGATTACATCATGAACTGTTTCTTCAAAAAATTTATTAGAAAGATGAAAATTTATAAAACCAGGTCCTGCAACTTCAACTTTTCCAACTTCAAATTCAAAACTCTCGTTTAAACCATTCACCATTTCATTTGCAATTTCAACAGGATTTCTAGCAAGTTTTTTTCCAAGCACCATTGCTACGTTTGAAGAATAATCACCATTTGCAAGGTCCACAGGATGTTCCACAATAAAATCAACACTAGGAAGCCCTGACCCTGTTATGATTCCATTTATTACTTCTTTAATTTTCTCTTGCATGATTTTGTTAGTCTAACAGCATTCTAATTTATTTCAATTATCTTTTTTGAGATTTCTAAAATAATTTTATGAATCTCCTCTCTACTCATCATCTCACCATTTGGAGCACAGATCACTGTTTTCCAATTAAATTTCTCTGCAACATATTTATATGCTTCTGATGCATTTTTTAAATGATTCAAATCAGCCTCGTGAATGTCTCTTTTTGCGCCTTTTGTATATTCTCTAGCAGATTTTTCATCAACAAGTTTTTGCCCAACTTCAGGTGGAACATATAGAAAAATAACTTCATCTGGTTTTGGAATTTCAAAAATTTCAAATTCCAATTCATTCAGCCAATCTAAAAATTTATCTCGTTCAACTGGATCTTTTATTTTTCCAGTCTGATGTCCCATATTTGCAGAAACATACCTATTACTCACAATACAAAATCCTTCATCCAACCATTGTTTCATCTGTTTAGATTCATCAAATCTATCCAGAGCATAAAAAAGCGAAGCTCTTTTTGCACCAACTTCATCCGCGCTTCCATATTCACCTCTTAAATATTTTTCAACAAAAATAGCAGAAGGTTTTCCGTATTGAGGAAAATCAGTAACAACAACTTTAACTCCCTGATCTTTAAGTGCAGCAACCAGTAATTCTGTTTGCGTACCTTTTCCTGAACCATCGGTTCCATCTATCACAATAAATTTTCCTCTTTTATTTTTTGTTTCCATTTTTTAAATTTATTTTCCAGTGCTTCCAAACCCCCCTTCCCCGCGGTCGGTGTCTGAAAGCTCGGCAGATTCTATTAAATCAATTTGTTTTACTTTTTGAATTAACATTTGTGCGATTTTTTGTCCCGCTTCAAATTTAAAAACATCACCACTCAAATTTATCATTCCAACTTTTATTTCTCCACGATACTGGGAATCTACAACACCGCCAACAGTTTTCAATCCTGACTTATGAGACAAACCACTTTTATCCCAAATCAAACCTACATATTTTTCTGGGATTTCCATAGCAATTCCAGTTGAAATCTGAACTCTTTCATTTGGTGCAATTGAAACATCTTCTAAACAAAATAAATCCATGCCCGCATCAAATTTGTATGCGTATTTTGGAGCAATCGCATTTTCATTTAATTTTTTGAATTTAATTTGCATATTTATTTTCGCAAAATCTCATCAATTCGTTTTGCAATTTCTTCAAAATCTTTTTCGTTTTTTCCGTTTGTAGTTTCAGCAGGAGTTCCAAGTCGAATTCCAGATGGATCAGAAGGACTTCGAGTGTCATTTGGGATTGTATTCTTGTTCACAATAATTCCCTCTTTCTCTAATCGATCACTCGCTTCTTTTCCAGAAATTCCTTTTCCATCCATCCAAGTATCAACTAAAATTAAATGTGAATCAGTCCCACCAGAAACAATTCTCCAACCCAATTCACTCAAAGTATCTGCAAGTGTTTTTGCATTCTTCACAACTTGCTCTGCATATTTTTTAAACTCATCTGTACTCGCTTCTTTTAAAGCAACCGCGACTCCCGCAATTTGATTCATATGCGGACCACCTTGAAGACCTGGAAAAACTGCTTTGTTTATTTTTTCGTTCAATTTTCTGTCATCTTTTTTTGCAAAAATTAAAGCACTTCGAGGACCTCGTAAAGTTTTGTGAGTTGTTGTTGTGACAATGTCTGCATAAGGAAACGGAGATTCATAAACTCCTCCAGCAACAAGTCCTGAAATATGAGACATATCCACCATTAAATAAGCACCAACTTTATCTGCAATAGCTCTAAACTTTTTCCAATCAATCATTCTTGGATAAGCGGTAAATCCCGCAACAATAATTTCAGGCTTCGCTTCAACTGCAATTTTTTCTATTTCTTCAAAATTTAAAAGTTCAGTTTCTTTATCAACTCCGTATTGAATTGATTCATAAAAACCCCCTGTCGCAGAAACTTTGTGTCCGTGAGTTAAATGTCCTCCGTGATCCAATCGCATTCCCATAATTTTTCCTCCTTTTGAAACAAGTGCAAAATAAACTGCCAAGTTTGCAGGTGAACCAGAAAGCGCTTGCACATTCACAGCCCAATCATTTTCATTTAATCCAAAAGTTTTTAGTGCACGACTTTGTGTTAGTAATTCAACTTCATCTACAACTTCATTTCCACCGTAGTATCTAGCATTCGGATATCCTTCTGCATATTTGTTATTAAATTTTGAACCAAGTGCTTCTAGAACATCCTCTGAAACATAATTTTCTGAAGCAATTAAATTTATTACACTCTTTTGTCTCTCGTTTTCTTTCTTTATTAAATCTGCAATTTCAATATCTTTCATAAAAGTAATGTTAGTTAAATAATTTGGCTGTCGCAGAGTTAAATCATGGTAGTTAATTTATAAATACATTTTAACAAAAAATGCTATTATGGCTAATAGATGAAAACTGAAGGATTTAACCAGTCAATTTGCTTGATGTGTTTGGATCCAATTCCAGATGTTATTGAGGAAAAAAGAGATTCTCAAGAACATATTCAAGTTAACCACGAGCATGTCTCTGAAAACTTCAAACCATTCAGAAAGTTGAATATTGCATTCTATAGTTGGGTAGTTATATCAAAAAGAATCAAATAAGCCGCGGACAAAGTCCGCGGCTTTTAACTTTTCATTGACACAACACTTAATATATTCTAATTTTGCAAAGAAGATTGAAGCTGACAATCACATACAAGCGAAAAAATCCGCAAGTGGCCGAAAACCATTTTGCAGAGAGGCCGAAACCCTACGCTTTTGAAATAAACAATTCAGCATTGAAAGGTAGAAAAAATGACAGTATTAAACATGTTATTGGAGGGCACGACTAATGTCTGCCTGTTACAAAGTTGGCACGCAGGTCGTTTAATAAGAGCAAAGAAAGCAATCTTTCCAAACCTCCTAAAAACAATCGTTCCGGCAATCGTTATCGTCTTCGTATATGCGTTCTTGCGCCAATACGAAGTACTGATGTTAGTTACATGTCTCATCTTGGGATTCATTTCCGTGTCAGGACTAATACTAATAGTCTATATGATGTTAATTATCTGGGATTTCAAAAGAGATTCTTACAAGCTCTTCGAAATAATGGGTGCTAAAATTAAAACCATCACCACACTCGATAAATTCAAAGAGTATGCATTTCATAGCCTAGTGAAGGCTGCTGAAATCTGTCTTTGGACACAAACCTACAAACCATCAAAACCCGGACTGATTGCATTGGAGCAAGAAAAATTGCGTTACTTGTACGACTTGTTTAAGAAGTTTGATCTACTACACAAATTATGTGAGGAGTCAGGCTACGAAGTCTACTTCGATCACGCTAAAGCAAAATCCAAACTTCCAGACTGGAAATTTAAAATGGATCCTGAGTATAGTAAAAGAAGCTCCTGAAGGGGTTTCCTTGAAGATATGATAACCCAACATTGCGACCACCCAAAAAGTGAGTCGCATTTTTATTTCCTTAAAATTTAAAATAAAAAAGAGGTTTTTAAACCTCTGTCGGCTAAAGTTATTTACCAACAATATTGTCTGGATGATTTTTATCAAAAAGAATCTCACTTCCCTCGAGAAGATACACATCTTTAATTCCCGCATGAATCACAGCATCCCAACAAGGAGCACAACACCACCAGTGACCATAAAGATACATGTCAGCGTCTTTAGACAAACCTTTCTTCTCGGCGTCTATTGCAGCACGAGTTTCAGCATGCTGACTAGAAGGAGAACATCCAGGACACATCCAATACTTCTGACCAGAAGGGATATTGAACCATCTTCGAATACAAGCCCATTTTTTGTGAGCTTCAATCATCCATTTTGTACGCAAAAGAGATTGGTTAGCACCCTTTCCAACAATCACTCCGTCTTTCACAACAACAGCCCCTGTTGAGAAATACTTATCTGTAGACATGGTTTGTTGAACTTTTTTGGCTTCAACCATAAACGGATTATCCGCCGAAACGTATTTGATTTCCCTGCCTCCTGGCAAATATGGGTATTTGATTTCTTTCTTTTCCATAAATATCTTAAAGTGTCTATAATGCAGATTATATTCTAACCATTATAATGTAAATACTGATATGACAAAATTTGATCAAATCTACCAAGGCCTAATAAAAGACATTCTTGAAAACGGCTACAAAGAATTCTCAGAAAGAACTGGTCTTGAAACATCTGCGATTCCGGGATTACATTTTAAAATCAATCCTGAAGAAGATGGTTTTCCACTTTTAACACTTAGAAAAATTCCTGTTACTGGTCCAATTGTTGAACAAATGTGGTTTTTATCTGGTGCACGAAAACCTGCAGACTTTTTGAGAAACCACACAAAAATTTGGGATTCTTTCACAAATCCAAATGATGTCGTAACAGTTGCGTACGGATATCGTTGGCGAAAACATTTCGGACGAGATCAAATAAAACTTTTAGTAGAACTTTTAGAAAAAGAACCTAGCTCACGACACGGAGTTGTGATCGCATGGGATCCTGCACAAGACGGACTTTCATTAAAGAAAAAAGCCAATGTTCCCTGCCCATACACTTTCACAATAAATATTATTGCCGGAAAACTTCACATGCATAATATAGTTCGCTCAAACGATATGATTCTGGGAGCGCCTTTTGATATCGCTGGTTTTTGTTTCTTGCAATATGTTTTGGCGCAAAGACTTGGGGTGAAAGTTGGAACATACTCTCACTCAATTTCAAACGCACACATTTATGAAAATCATTATGAAGCAGCTCGAGAACTTATTTCCAGAACAAATAATCACAAACCAATCACACTAACTCTTCCAGAAAATTCTTTCGAAAGATCAGAACAAAAAGATGAATCCCTTCTCGAAGAAATTGTTTCTCAAATACAAAAACAATACGAACCAATGCCTGCCATTAAAGGTTTAAAAATAGCGCTTTAATTTTATGAAAGTTTTTATCATTGCAGCTGTATCAAAAGATGGTTTCATTGCAAAATCCGCCGAACAAAATTCTATGAATTGGACTAGTGCTGAGGATAAGAAATTTTTTGTAGAAAAAACAAAAGAAGCTGGCGTTGTTGTCATGGGAAGAAAAACTTTTGAAACGTTTGGGAAACCTTTAAAAGAAAGACGAAACATTATTATGAGTCGACAAAATTTACACATTGAGGGTGTTGAAACAACAAATGAATCTCCAGAAGAACTAATCAAAAGACTTCAATCAGAAGGTGAACAAGAAATAGCTATTTGCGGAGGGGCTGAAATATATAAACTGTTTATGGAAAAAAACCTAGTAGACGAAGTATTCCTGACAGAAGAAGATATTGAGTTTGGTGAAGGAGTTCCCTTTTTGCCACAGAAATTAGGACAAAAACTAGAATTAATATCAAGTACAAACTTATCTCCAAGTACGATATTATTAAATTATCGAGTTCAAAAATAAAATGTCTATCTTAACTAAAAAACAAATACTAGAAAAAATAAATGCTGGAGAAATTTTATTTGAACCAAACCTTGATGAATTTCAAATTCAAGCACACGCAATAGATTTAAGACTTGGTTACACTTTTCTTTTACCAAAAAGATGGCAACTCACAGAAAAAGGTCGCGTGGCTTTAAACATTGATCACCTAAGTGAAGACCGTCCAGATTATTTCGATATTATTGAATTAGAAAAATCTCAAACTTTCGACCTACTTCCAGGTGAATATGTTTTAGCTTCTACCCTTGAAACAGTTGGGATCCCAGATGATCTAATGGCAATTCTCTACCCTCGTTCATCTACAAATAGAAAAGGACTTTCAGTAGACCTGACAGGTATTGTTGATTCTGGTTACAAGGGCCAACTAGCAATTCCAATTCGAAACAATACAGAATCTCAAGTAATTAAACTTTATCCTGGAGAAAGATTCTGCCAAGTTGTTTTTGAAAAACTAGATGAAAAAGCTGAAATAAAAGAAAGTCGCTATCATCAAAAAGATATTATCGAAGGTTTTATAAAACAAAATTTCAAAAATGCTGAAAAGGATAGAACTGAATCTGACTTAGTGCGAGAAGGAAAAATCCCCGAATTAAAAAGAGACCATAAGGCTTAATTTGCAAAAAGGTTGTTTGTGAGTAGAATGCACAACAAATGGAATCGATCATTAATAAAGAACTCAAGAAGTGCCTTTCAGTGCTTCTACGAGAACTCTCTAGAGAAATTTGGGAGTATAAAGACTTCTGCAACAAATGTATTGAACGACTAGAAGAAGAGGGATTCGGCATTGATGTGCCTCTATTAAAAAAATCACTTCAAGATCGTTCGGAAAACATTTTCACAATCACACAAACAACAAAGACACGTGAACGGGAAATTTTTTGTTTCAAAAAAATTTCTCGCTTGTACGAAACCTTTGTTCGTTATCAAAATCTAATATCCGCCTAACCCGCGGATTTTTCTTTTAAAACATCTACTGAAATAAAAATAATGTTGAAAACATAAAAACTCCAAAAAATTATTCTTTAAGGAAACATCTGCAGGCCTACGGCCGAAGCCGTTGACGCGAAGAATAATTTTTTGGAGTTTTTATTTATTTACTTTATTTTATTTCAACACCCATTGAACGCGCAGACCCCGCAATAATCTTCATCGCAGCTTCCACATCATTCGCACTTAGATCTTCCATTTTCTCTTCTGCAATTTGTCGCAGTTGATCTTGTGTAATAGATCCAACTTTCTTTGTTGTGTTGTTTCCAGAACCACCCTTAAGTCCAGCTGCTCTCATAACAAGAAAACTTGCTGGTGGCTTTTTGTAAACCAAATCAAAACTTCGGTCTTCATATACAGTTACAACAGTCGGAACGATTTCTCCCATTCGAGATTGTGTGTCTGCATTGAATCTGTTAATAAATTCACTGATATTAATACCAGCTTGTCCTAAAGAAGGCCCAAGTGGCGGCGCAGGAACAGCTTTCCCTGCCGGTACTTGAAGCTTCATTAATTTCATTATTTTCTTAGCCATAGGTTTATAGAGATTAGCTTAAATTTTACGAACCTGCAAGAAGTCTAATTCCACAGGAGTTTCCCGACCAAACATTGATACAAGAACTTTAATTTTTCCTCGTTCTTCATCAACCTCTTCAATCTTCCCTTCTAACTCTTTAAAAGGTCCATCAATGACCATAATCATGTCATCAACTTCTAAATTGATTGAATGTTTTGCAGTATCTTTTTGCATTCTACCAAACAATTCATCAACTTCTTTTTGATCCAAAGGAACAGGATAAACTCCTGAACCAACGAAACCTGTAACACGAGGAGTATTTCGAACCACAAACCAAGAATCATCCGTTACGATCATATCTACCAAAACATATCCAGGATAAATTTTTTCTTCTACTTCTACCCTCTTTCCTGCTTTGATTTTAATTTTCTTTTCAGTAGGAACTATCACATTGAAAATCTTTTCTTCCATTCCCAATGATTCAGTTCTTTGTTTTAAATTTTTAAGAACAGCGTTTTCGTATCCAGCATAAGTATGGATTGCGTACCAGTTTCGGTCTCTTGTAGGTTGTTGTTTTGCCATAATAATTTATTGATTAAACAAATAACTTAACGAAGCTTGTAAATAAAGCATCAAAAACTCCAAGATATGCAGATACAAAAAGTGAAATAACAATAATCAAACTTGTATAAATAATAGTTTGATTTCTTGATGGCCAAGTCACATGACTAAGCTCTGCTTTTGTTTCTTTTATATAACGAATGATTCTCATATATTTTTGTAATTTAAAAAGCCCCAGAGGGGCCAACTCAAATATCATACAGTATAGCCCTCTATGAGTCAAATCCTTGTTTTTAAAGAAAAAAGCGCCAAGTTTTTGGCTCGACACTCTGATTAATCTATAAAGTAGGCTAAAAATTAATAAGGGTTGCACAACCACAATCTGGAAAAGACTTATCTATTCCAATAAGACTAAAATGTACTTTTCCTTTTCTGTAATAAAAGATTGGAGATGCTCGGTATTCTCGAAACCCTGGATTATTTGCAGTGTCTGCAACACAAATAATTGACAAGTCTTCACTATGAGAAAGAATGTTGGGATGAATCAGTAATTGTAGTGCAACCATAAAAGCTGGGGCTCCACACAATTGACGTTCCTGATAATGAAACCGATTAAATGACTCTGGACTAACATTCGTACAACTTTGTCCAAAATCCATATCTACACCAAAACATTTACCATAATTGATCATGTTCTCGGTATATTTATCTGTGCTAAACCCATAGTCAAAATTTGGATTCAGATCGCTCTCAATCCCAGCAACTCCAAAAACCATTTTTAGAGCATTTAAATAATCAGGGGAAAATAATCCCCAGTTCACTACAAGTGCGTTACCTTTTTCAAGGTTCGGATTAATGGATTCCAATTTTAGACTTGGAAAATTTCTCTTAACAATTTCTAGCTGTTCTTTTAATGTTTTCATAAGATAAAGAATTTTCTTAACCGATACTACATGTTATTAAGATTTTTTCAAAATAAAAAAACACAGGGTTGTCAGCCCAGTGCTAAATGTAATTCACTTCCGAACTACTTCACGAACCGCAAGAAAGCGTTTGAGCGAATCCAAATCACGATCAATACGAGAAAGGTCCAGGGTTCGCTTCAGATCATGAGCATCTAGGCAGGGTGTTTGCAGTCGACCTAAGACCACTCCAACTGAGCCAAGTGCAACTATTTGATATTTCCTTTGCTCGTCAGGATTTTCAGCCCCATACATAAGAAGGTTTTCCGTCCTGGCTGGTAACCAGGGGTTCTGTCTCTCTGTAACCGTAATTTTAACTATTACATCTCTATAAGGCATATCTTCATCAAAGTGAAAGATAGTATGTTCAAATTCGACCTGGCCTTTTCCATTGATTAGAAAACGATCCGCCGTAAGTTTACTATTTCGCCAGTCGTAATTACCAGCGACAATCATGTCCTCTAAAGTTTGACCATAGTCGACAATGTGAGTACCGATTATTTGATTATTCATTTATTTTTATATTGAAAGCAGTTTGCGTAGTTGTTTAAGGTGCAAACCAAATTTACATGACTATACAATATTATATATATTAGGTAAATATGAAATTAAATATTTACATAAAACAAAAATCCCCGAAAATTGTTCTCTGAGGAAACATCTGTAGGCCATAGGCCGAAGCCGTTGACGATGAGAACAATTTTCGGGGATTTTTGTACTGCGGTACTATCTAATCTCAAACGTCACATACACCCTACTTGTAATCTTCTCCTCCCCTGCAGGCAATTCTGGTGCCACAGAAGCAGATTTAGCCATCATAGCATCACCTCCCATTCCATATTCTGGAGCATA
>JAGOTN010000014.1 GCA_018061745.1 Minisyncoccota bacterium | reverse complement strand
ATTGTGAGAACAATTTTAGGAACAGGACAATTTAGTTGGGACGATACTAGATTAGTTTCTGCTGCTTTGGCTTTGTTTGTAATATCTGCGGTCGCTCAGAGTTTGATATTACTTTTTGTTAGAGGATATTATTCAACAGGCGAGACTTCAAAACCACTTCTATTTTCTATCACTTCAATTTTTGTCACAATAAGTTCAGTATTTTTATTTTATTTCTTTTATCAATCTTCACCACAGTTTGTTATTTTTCTAGAAAGTATTATGCGTGTGTCTAGTGGAAAAAGTAGTATGGTTTTGATTTTGCCAATTGCATTTTCAATAGGACAAATTTTGAATTTAGTTTTGCTTTGGGCGAGTTTTGATAAAAAGTTTGCTTGTTTCTCTGATGTTTTGTGGAGATCAATTTTTCATACTACAGCCAGCTCTTTGATTATGGGATACACAACATATCAAATGTTGAAGATTTTTGATGATGTTTTTGACATAAACACAACATTGGGAATATTTTCACAGGGATTTTTATCTGGAATTATAGGAATCTTTATAGGAATTTTAGTATTGATGTTTATTGGAAATGAGGAAATAAAAGTTGTTGGAAAAACCCTTCATTCTCGATTTTGGAAAGCCAAAGTCGTTATGGTGGAAGAAGAACTCTAATTCTGCTAGTATGCTTTTTACGTATGGATTTAAAACACATTAGAAATTTCTCAATAATCGCTCACATTGATCACGGTAAGTCTACGCTTGCCGATAGAATGCTTGAGGTAACAAAAACGATTGATAAGAGAAAAATGCAAGATCGTATTTTGGATAATATGGAACTTGAAAAAGAAAGAGGTATCACTATTAAAATGCGACCCGTTCGTATGGAATATTCTTTCGAAGGTCAGGATTATATTTTAAATTTAATTGATACTCCTGGACACATTGATTTTTCTTATGAAGTTTCTAGAGCTTTGGAAGCTGTTGAAGGTTCTATTCTTTTAGTTGATGCAACACAAGGTGTTCAAGCTCAAACTCTTACAACTCTAGAGACAGCAAAAAAAATGGGAGCAAAAATAATTCCTGTTTTATCAAAAGTAGATTCTCCTTTGGCAAGAATTGATGAAGTGATGAGTGAAGTTTGTGATTTATTAGATTGTGACCCGAGTGACATACTTTTAACTTCTGGAAAAACAGGTGAAGGAGTTCCAGAGCTTTTAGCAGAAGTTATTAAAAAAGTTCCAGCTCCTGTTTCTACTAGTGAAGATGAAAAAGATTTTCGTGCATTGATTTTTGATTTCCAATATTCAAATCATAAGGGTGTTGTTGTTTTTATACGAGTGCTTGATGGTTGCGCAAAAAGAGCAATGCCAATGCATTTTAAAATTGCAGGAAAAGATTTTAGTGGATTGGAAGTTGGGTTTTTTAAGCCAGATGAAGTTGAAACAGAAACTCTTCACGCGGGGGAAATTGGTTATATTGTGACCGGAATTAAAGAACCTGGTATTGCATCGGTTGGAGATACTATTGTGCGCGTAGGGAGCAATTCTGCTGCAATTCCTGGGTATGATGCACCAAAGCCGGTTGTTTGGGCTAGTATTTTTCCTGAAAGTCAGGATGATTTTGATTTTTTGAGACAAGCGCTTTTAAGATTGAAACTTTCGGATGCTTCGTACACTTTTGAAGAAGAATCTTCTGGAACACTTGGACGAGGATTTAGATGTGGATTTTTAGGAATGCTTCATCTTGAAATTATTACAGAAAGACTTCGTCGAGAATTTAAATTGGAACTCGTTGTGACTTTGCCTTCTATTACATATCGAGTTTTAACAAAGCGTGGTGAATTGAAAACAATTTATTCTCCTGCACTTTTTCCAGATCATGGAGAAGTTGATGATGTTGAAGAGCCTTGGATAAACATGAGAATTATTACTCCGCCAGAATATGTTGGCGATATCATGCAAATCCTTTTTAAACACGAAGCTATTATTGGATCTACAGAAAACTTAGGAAGCAAAAGAAATGCTTTGAATATTGAAATGCCGTTACGAGAATTAATGAGAAACTTTTTTGATGAAATTAAAAGCGCTTCATCTGGGTATGCTTCACTTTCATATGAGATAGGTGAATTTAAAAATGCGTCTGTAACAAAACTAGAATTACTTGTAGCAGAAGAACCTGTTGTTGCTTTTACAAGAATTGTTTCTTTGATGAGAGTACAAGAAGAAGCTGAACATATGGTAGAAAGATTGGCTAAGATTTTACCAAGACAAATGTTTGTGACAAAAATTCAAGCTAAATCAATGGGGAAAATAATCTCATCAAAAACACTTTCTGCAATGAAAAAGAATGTTACAGCGCATATGTATGGAGGAGATATTACTCGAAAGATGAAGCTTCGTGAAAAACAAAAGAAGGGTAAAAAGAAAATGCAAAGCATGGCCAAAGTTCATATTGGACAAGACATCTTTTTGAAAATGATGAGAAACAACGATTAATTTTTATAAAAATAATCCTGGAGCGTAAGCTACCACCATTGAAATAATAATAATCACTGATAAAATTCCAAATAAAACTTTAATAAACTTTTTACCTTTTGGGTGAAATAATATAGACATAAATGATATAATGCACCAGTGAGAGAATTTAGTCAAAAAAGAAAAATGCGCAGATTTATGTTGTCGACTCCAGTCTTAGTTTTTTTATTTATAGTTTTGTTTTTTATTATGAAGGGTTCTTTTGGGGTTTATCAAAAATATTCTTTGAGTAAGAATAGATTAGAAAATTCACAAGCAGATTTGGCTGTTTTAGAAGAGAAAAAAGAAAATATTGAAAATAAAATAGAAAAAATTCAAACAGATACTGGTATTGAAAAAGAAGTAAGATCTAAATTTGATGTTGCAAGAGAAGGGGAGAAATTAATTATCATTGTAGAAGATGAAGTTAAAGTAGATGAGCCAGAAAAAGAAACAGGTTTTTTTACCACGATTAAAGGGTGGTTTCAATAGTTGAATTTTTGCCTATATGTTAGAATATTCTGGCAAATTATTATTTATATAACGCAATATATTTATGAAAACAGTTTTAATGTATACAACTCCAACTTGCCAATACTGTAAAATGGCAAAGGAATTTTTTCAAGAAAAAGGAGTAGAGTACACAGAATTTGATGTTTCAACAGATGAAGCAAAGAGAGCAGAAATGGTGGATAAGAGTGGGCAAATGGGGGTTCCTGTTATTATGGTTGAAGGGGATATTGTTGTAGGTTTTGATCAACCGAAACTAAAAGAACTTCTTTCAATTACAGATTAATTATTAATTTTAAATCAAGATTAATTTTCAAAACAAAAAATACAGGGTTTTGAATACACGCGATAAATAAAAATAACGAACATAAATGTTCGTTATTTTTATTTTCGCTGATGCTCGCCGTTTGGCTGATGCTCGCCGTTTGGGACGGCTCCGCAAAGTATTCAAAATCAATATTTTTTGTTTTAAAAATTAATGTTAAATTACAAATACGCCCTCGTAGTTAAATGGAAATAACAGTCCCGTCCTAAGGGATAGTTCTAGGTTCGATTCCTGGTGGGGGCACAATAAAAGTGAAAACCCACATCGATCGAGATGTGGGTTGAAGGTTTGTGGTTATCCTTCGGACCAAAAGATTTTATATTTCTTCAAATACTCTTTCAGAACGCTGTAACTCACTTGTTCAGCGGCGAATTAGGGCTCACTGCAAGGAAAGCTCCGTAGAGTGTAGGCGAGAAGTCATAACCGCTTGCCCATCCAGCACCGAGCGAAATTGCCGAGGCTACAGTTTCCAAAACGATTCTTTCGTCACCAAACGAATGAAAATCGCGCTCTTTTACGCCACAGGGATGTTTTATCATCTCGGCGAGAACGGATAGATGTTTTGGATCTTTTAGCATGCGCCAATCCTTCCGCTTTGCCCCGATGATGTCCTCTGTGCTGAAGGGAAATCGCTGAATGAACTCTACATGATCTATTCCACTTCCCAGAATCGCAATGCGATGACCGAGATGATTGAGACCCCAGTACAGTCCGCTAGTATCAGCGTAGAACTCGACCAAAGAAAGGTTGCAGAGAGCGCCGATCACAAGCATGTAATCATTGCCAGTGCCGTGTTTGCTCTTATCTTCGGGGTAGACCAAGATATCATCTTGGTAGTGCCTGCTGAATGAAAGGATATGTCGCAGCATCTCAGGACGCCGTGATGCAAGGTTGATGGAGGGTAATAAGCCCGCTAAGTCAGGATTGTTCATAGTGTTAAGGTGTCTGACCACCAAACTACCACAATATTAAGGGTTTATCCAGTACCGCTGAAATTTAACCCCTATGCGGAGGGATTTTTTCTGAATTTTGAAATTCTCAAATAAAACCTTACAACACCTCACCTCAAAAAGTTCGATTCCTAGCGGGGGCACAACTAAGGCTGATTGTAGGAGTTTTGATAAAAATAAATAAAAAACCGTTTCTTCTACTATGGAAAAGAAACGGCAGTGGCGTCTTGCGAAGCTTATTTTGCAGGACCACACCAGAAGCGGTCTCGCAATTTAAACAACACATCTCTCGCAAAAGCTTCAATTGCCGTGACGGAATGCTGGTCCTCTGTATAAAGGAAGATGTTCTTGTGATCGAGTCGACTTTTGTCTTCCTCGATTACTTTTGCAATCACCAACACCCCTAGATTTGCATATTCCAGTGCGAATTTTGCATCTACGAGGTTGTAACAACCCACAATTACTAGCTCGACCTCTTCTCGGTGTGGAGTGTAATCAACCAATCCAGCGTTGTGAAGATTTTCAAACACACAATCCGTAATCCTGTGCGTTCTTGTGAGCGGCACCATTACGGGACGGTAGCATAGGGTTTGGAGTGCACCAGCAAGTATCCTTGGGTTATCAATCCAGAACTGTGTGAGTTGCTTGTCTGGAAATCCTAAGGCTTCACTGAGGACTGAGCACAAGGCTTTCACCTGTCTTATTGTTGGATCTGTGTACGAGTGTGGCGTTTTCACGATTTTTTCTCCTTTGGTTTATTGTTTTGGTTTTTTGAAGTAGCTTTTGTTGAATGAGTCAATGTACTACTAAAAATAAAATAACACATTTATTTATCTTTAGCAAGACAAGTAAATTAACCCTTAACTTATGTTAAAGTTAGATTATGAACATCATAAACAAAATTTTTAAAAACTCACTTTGGACAATAACTGTACTTTGCATGTGGTATTTATTAAATTTAATTCAACAATTAATTGATGCATTTATTTTAATTCTAAGATTGGTGTCGGAGGATAATCGTTTGGATTATTTGAAAATGTTACAAGACGGTACTCCAGGTTTTAATTTAGCTTTTCTATTTTTATTTTTGAGTATAGTTTTTAATGGCTTTCTTTTGTTTGTTTGTTTTAAGCGAAAAAAGATTAGTCTAAAAGCAGTTCCTATATTGGGATTTGTAATGTATTTATTTGGTCCACTTTTTATAATTTTAAATCCAGATATTCAAAATGGTTTCTTTATGCCAACTAACATAACAGAATACTTTTTTACTACACTTGGAATTGTTTTCAGTTTAATACCAATACTTGTACCTATTCTTATTGTGTATAAAAACAAAACAGCTTTTGTGGTAAGATAATCCCTATGACACCAGAAGAAAAAAGATTACTTGAAGAAACAGCCGAGCTTTCTAGAGAGAATAATAAGATTTTGAAGAAGATGCGTAGAGGTCAGTTTATTGGGAATATAATTCATTCGCTTAAATGGATTGTAGTTCTTATTTTTACAATTTGGTCTTGGGTTTTGATACAACCTTATTTCGAAAGTTTGATGAAAACTTATTCTAACATTCAAGAAACTACTCAAACTGTTAAAGATTTGAAAGTTCAGACAAATACAGCCCTAGATTCATCAGGGTTGCAGAATCTACTTGAAACATTTAGAATTGGAAGCTCAGAATAAGTATAGAAATAGATACATGTCAGGATAGCTCAGTTGGTAGAGCATTCCCCTGAAGAGGGAAGGGTCGGCGGTTCGAGCCCGCCTCCTGACACCAAAATACAAGCAAAAATGCCCCTGCAGGGGCATTTTTGCTTGTATTTGATACTTTTCCTATTTACACTTCACCACAATCTTTGCTTTTCTGTTTTTATCTAATTTAGGTAATTTCAAAATCAGTAATCCATTTTTTTCTAAAGCTTCGGCTTGATCAACATCAATTTCTTCCGGGAGTAGAATATTTCTTGAAAAAGATCCCCAGAAAAGTTCTTTATGATAATAATTATCTTCTGTAACTTCGTATTCTTCTTCTCGAGTTCCACGAATTGTAACTAGATCTCTAGCTATATCGATATCAATATCAGATGGTTTAACTCCAGCAAGCATTGCTCGAACAATAATCGCATCTTCAGTATTTAAAACATCAACAGCTAGTTGGCCGTCTTGCGGAGTTTCATTTTGTTCAAATACAGCAACAGATTCTTCTTCAAAATCATCTTCGTAAAATTTTCTAGGAGCGTGTCTTGCAACAGGAGCTTCTCTTTCTTCAAAATCGAAATCATCAAAATCATCAGCTGGAACAACTCCAGTTAATTTTTCAAAAAAAGATCTTTTTTTTGTAGGGTTTTTTCTAAACATATTTTTAAAAGATGATTTATTTTATTTTTTCTACGTAAATTTTCTTTACGCGTTCAAAAATTAAAATAATTATTATTATAATAATCCAAACAATTGAGAAAGCTTTGAATGCGCCTTCAGCGTTTTTAATTATAAATAAATTAAACGCAGTATGCAATCCAATAGCAAGAATAAACCCACTTAAAATATAGGAATTTTTTATTTGATTGGTTTTGAAATGTGAAAAAGCTCTAAACGCTCCAATGATTGAAGCTGTAGAAACATGAAGAAGAGAAGCTCCAATGAATCTTAAATTACTAGTTGCGATCGCGATTTCTGTATCACCTGTCAGTAGTGGTCCGAAAATAAAAAGAGCATTTTCTATGGCCGCAAAACCAAGAGCTGCACTAATCATATAAATCATGTCGTCTACAGCCTCGTCATTATCTTCTTTTTTAAGTCCTCCGTGATACGCGGCAAAATATTTAACTAGTTCTTCTGAAAAAGCCCACACTGCCAACATTAATACTCCAGATACAGAAAAATAAGCTGTATTTTCAAAAATCGCATGCACATCAACTCCAACAAATAAAAACTTATTTACTAAAAGTTGAATTGCAAAAGCAAAGGGTACAGAAAGTGCGCCATAAATAAAAGTTAGAAAAATTAATCTTTTTGGTTCTGGATGAACTGAATCTTCTTTCAACCAAAAAGAAAGCCAGATTAACGCTGGTAAAATTCCTCCTGTTAAAGTGAATAAAATAGTTGTGGTGTTGAACATTATTTATCAGACAACGGCCACTTTGCGACAAGTAGTGGTGTCTTGTTTATATTGTACGGCAAAGATTGATAAATTTCTTCAGTTATAAACGGAATGAAAGGATGAAGTGCTTTTAATAAATAATCAAACATACGCATCAAAAGTTGCTTTCGAGATTCGATCTCTTCTTCGATGTCTGTTTTAAATACATTTTTACTTTCTTCTAAAATTTCATCAGCAAATTTATGCCAAGCAAAATGATAAAGTTTTTCACTTGCAAGGTATAATCGATAATTTTCTATGTCGTCTGTTACTTCTGCAATTGTTGAAGTAAGTTCATCAAGGGTCACTTTATCAATAGTTGTTAGTGTGTAAGTTGGATTAAAAACAGTGTCTCCAACATTTTCTTGAACGAATCTTGCAATATTCCAAATTTTATTTGAAAACTTTTTGTATGCTTTAATTTTATTTTCACCAATACTTAAATCAGCACCTGGACCAACACCTACAAGAAGAGCCATACGCACAGCGTCTGCACCATATTCATTTGCAACTACAACTGGATCAATTGAGTTGTCTAAGGATTTGCTCATCTTCACACCTTTTTCATCACGAACTAGTCCATGAAGGTAAACTGTTTTAAAAGGAATTTGTCCAAGATGATATGTTGTCATTAAAATCATTCGAGCAACCCAGAAGAAAATAATATCGTATCCAGTTTCCAGGACATTTGTTGGATGATAAATTTTCATATCTTCAGTTTCGTCTGGCCACCCAAGAGTTGAGAAAGTCCAAAGTCCAGATGAAAACCATGTGTCGAGTGTGTCTTCGTCTTGAATCCACCCTTCGTCTGGCGCTTCTGCACCGACAAAAATTTCTTCACCTTTATACCAAACAGGAATTCGATGTCCGTACCAAATTTGTCTAGAAATACACCAGTCGTGCAAATTATCGATCCAGTTGTTGTAAATTTTTTCAAATCGTTCTGGCAAAATATCAATTTGATTATTATCAACCACTTGATGCATAAGTTTTTTAAGAGAAACTTTATCACCAGTTTTTATTCCGTCGATTTGTGAATTTTTTATCGCAAATTCTTTATTAACATCAATCCACCATTGAAGTTTTGGAAGTGGTTCTATGATTCCACCTGTTCTTTCCGCTGTTGAAATATTTTGTTTTGTTGTTTCTTCTTTTTCAATCAATCCATCTTCACGAAGTTTTTCTACAACTAAATTTCTAGCATCTAAAACTTTCAATCCAGCAAAAGGCGCAGGAATATTATCAGAAATTTTTGCATACTCATTGATAACTTTTATAAGAGGTAGAGAATTTTTCTTAGCAATATCAAAATCAATATGACTGTGTGCAGGTGTAACTCCAAGAGCTCCAGTTCCAAACTCTGGATCTACATTTTCATCTGCAACAATTTTTATTTTCAAATCAACGCCAATAAAATTTACATCAAAAGTTTGTCCGATATATTTTTGGTATCGTGCATCGTCTGGATGAACTGCCACAGCTGTATCTCCAAGTTTTGTTTCAGGACGAGTTGTTGAGATTGAAATAGGGAAGTCGGTTGAATATTTAAAAGTATAAAGAGTAGCTTCTCTTTCTTCGTAAACAATTTCATCATCAGAAATTGTTGTTTGTCCTTTTGGATCCCAGTTTACAATTCTTTCTCCACGATAAATTAAACCGTCTTCGTACATGTTTTTGAAAGCTGTTTGCACTGCACGTTCTCTAATTTTATCTAATGTGTAAGCTTCACGGCTCCAGTCTAAAGATGCACCCATGGCTTTCAATTGAGAAACAATAGTGTCATGAGAGTCTTGTGCAAAATCTTCAACTCGTTTCAAAAATTCTTCACGCCCTAAGTCATTTTTTCTGATTCCATCTTTAGACAAAATTTTCTCAACTTTTGATTGAGTTGCTATAGCTGCATGATCAGTTCCTGGAAGCCAAAGGGTTCTGAATCCATTCATTCTTTTGTATCGAATGATTGTGTCTTGAATTGCTACCATGTCGGCGTGTCCAAGGTGGAGAGTTCCTGTAACATTTGGAGGAGGAAGGATTATTGTGAACGCTTCTGCATCCGGAGCGGTGTGTCCTTCAGTTATACATTTTTCAGGGTTAAAAAAACCTGTTTCTTCCCAGAGTTTATAGATTCGAGCCTCTGTTTCTTTGGGTTCGTAGGGCTTTAAAAATTTTTCGTCCATTGCAAAATCTTATCAGAAAACGGCTTATTTTAGAAGAGTTTAATAATTTGTTGTTCATTAACATTGACTGGGAATTTTTGGTTGATATAATTTGTGAGTAGTATTTTGGCCTAGATATTGTTTGTAAAAATAATATGTTTTGGCCCCACCCCGCAAGGGGAGCGATGTAGAGAAAAGCTGTTAGAACAAGTTTCTAACAGCTTTTCTTAATTTTGAAAACTCAGCTTTATCTAGGATACCAATCTTTTCAATTAGCCTTCTTGGGTCAATGGTTTTAATTTGGGATATATTTGCTTTATCTTCTTTTCCCTCAATTTTCCCAATATTAATTCTAAAAGGATGATCTTTTGGTGAAGTTGTTGTTGGTACGACTAAACATGAACTTTTTCCAAAACTTTTTAAAATGACACACGGTCTAAGATATAATTTATCTTTGCCATCTTGCTCTGTTCCAATATTTAAACCAAACTTACACCACCAAATTTCTCGGACATTATAAAGTCTAGGGTTTTCGGACTCAGTTTTCTTTTTAATTTCATTCCATGAGTCGAAATCTTTCACTAAAGAATTATAGAAAATATAGTATTAAGTTTTGATAAAGATTTACTTAATTCAAATTCAAGTTGCCTTCAGCTTTAATTTCTGGGCAGATTTCTGGAGATTGTCGGAAAGATTTTAGGTAGCCGGCAATTGAGATCATCACAGCGTTATCTGTCGAAAGCTCTGTTGTTGGGAAATAAACAGGAATATTTTTTTCTTCGGCAATTTTAGTTAGATTTTCACGAATGTATTTATTTGCAATAACTCCTCCTCCAACAATTAAAGATTGTGCGCCGGTTTGTTCAATGGCTTTTTTAGTTTTGGAATTTAAAACATCAACAACAGCTTGTTCAAATTCTTTGGCGATGATTTTCTTTTTTTCTTCTGTGAGTTCTCCGAGTGCCTTTATTTTATAAAGTACAGAAGTTTTTAGTCCTGAAAGAGAAAAATTTAAATCAGGTGTGTGCAACATTGGTCGTGGGAAAACGATTTGTTCATCAGAAATATTTTCGTCGCGCGCATCCTGTGCCAACCGAGATATTTGTGGACCACCCGGATATTCCAACCCAATCATGCGTGCGACTTTGTCATACGCCTCACCAACAGCATCATCCAAAGTTTCACCAATTTTTTTGTATTGTCCCCAAGATTCAATTGAAATTATTTCTGTGTGTCCTCCTGAAATTAAAAGTGCAAGAGAAGGGAATTCTGCAAGAAGTCTAGATTGATCTTTTTCTAACAAAACAGAAGTGATGTGACCTTCCATGTGATTCACAGGTAAAACCGGAATCTGAAAAATTTCAGAAACTGCGCGAGCAAAATTTATTCCAACCCAAAGTGCAGGCTCAAGTCCTGGTCCACTTGTTACTGTGATCATTTCAAAACTTGGTCGCAGATTTTTTACCACAAAATTTTCTTCAACATATTTTTTCAGTTCAGAAAATAATTCATATTCACGATTTAAAATTTCTTCAATTTTTTGCCAATTTATTTCCGGATTTTTCCAATCAACAGTCTGCTGGTTTTTTAAAAGTTCACTCATCAAAGGAACTAATTTTTTCGCATGCTCTCTTTTTGCAACAGCAGGGAACACTCCTCCAAATTCTTTGTGAATTTCAATTTGAGAAAAAAGTGCAGTTTCTAAAACTCTGAATTTTGGCGCCAAAAGACCACCATCAGCTTCCATAAGACATAAAGCTGTTTCGTCGCAAGATGTTTCGATTCCTAAGATTTTCATAAATATGACTTTACACTTTTAAAACACAATCTTCAATTATTTTTTTAAAGAAAAATCCCCGGGATGCCGGGGGTGACGGGCTGTTTTTAAGAACCAATTCTTCTGAGGTTCATTGATGCAAGCCATTCGTCTATCAAATCAAGACATCCTTTTCCAAAGTTTCTTTCGTAGCAAAGCCATTGCTTGTCCAGATCTTTGTCAGTGCCCGATTTCCCAAAGAAAACAACATCTCTTAGGGTTGGTCGTTTCCCAATAATATTTCTTAATGCGATTGGGATTCGTGCGACAGCGTTTTTGCTAAATTTTTTGTTGAGACAAAAATCATTAAACAAATCTATGGCGTCATTGTTCATGATTTCCGAATTTAAAACTGCATGGTCGAGCGACCCTCTAGTTTTTTCAAAGCTGACAAGCACTTTTTGTGCGGGCAGTATTTTCAGAGTTATTTCAAGTGTTTTACCACTAGGGATGAGTCTCTCTTGATTACAGTAGTCTGTAATAATTTTTTCAATATTTAGACAGTGTGCCTTGGTCATTGGTTTATGGGTTGGAATTTCTTTTTGGATATTACAATGTAATTTAGTGTAAGTCAAATATTGAATTTAAGCTCAAATAAAAATATAAGAAAATTTCAATCACCATGTTATTATTTTAAAATATGAAAATATTTTTAATTAAATTTTCTCTATTCGCATTACTTTTGCTAGGTGTCCTATTTTTGTTATACAAACTTGATTTGGTAAAAGATAAAAATGTTATTTTTTCATTTGAAAATGAATTTAAAGAAAAGATTAGTATTTTGGAATATGGATCAAATGAATTATTTGCAAACGCGGATTTTTTCAAAAAAGCGAAAGAGAAATTACAGACAGAAGAAACTGATTTTATAGAAGCAGATTTATCTGAAATGAAATTGAGAGTTTATAAAAAAGGAGTAATTTCTTTTGAAGTCCCAATTAAAACTAAAGGTAAAGAAGGCTCTTGGTGGGAAACTCCTTCAGGAATTTATAAAATTCAAAGCCGAGAAGAAAATCATTTTTCTTCTTTTGGTAATGTGTATCAGCCATACAGTTTGGCTTTTGAAGGGAACTTCTTTATTCATGGTTGGCCTTATCATCCAGACGGAACGCCTGTGGCTTCTTCTTTTTCTGGTGGATGTATTCGACTTGAAGATGAATATGCAAAAAAAGTTTTTGAAAATACACGTGTAGGAATGCCTGTTTTGGTTTTTGAAAAAGATTTTGAATCTGATGATTTTAAGCACTCAATGTTAACTCCGAATGTTTCGACTTCAAATTATCTTGTTGCAGATTTAAAAAATAATTTTGTTTTAGCGGAAAATAATTCTTCTGAAAAATTTTATGTTGGAAAGATTTCAAAACTTCTAACAGCTTTAGTGGCTGGTGAATATATAAATTTAGACAACAGTATTATGATTCCTTTTGAAGTTACATCTGCGACTTCAACTTCACTGTTGAAAGGCGGTGATTATGTGACTGCTTATAATCTTTTGTTTCCTCTTTTGATGGAAAATGAAAATGAAGCAGGTAAGACTTTTGCAGACAAACTTGGTGAAAAAAGATATGTGACTTTGATGAATGAAAAAGCAGTTTCTGTTGGAATGTCTTCTACAAATTTTGTTGATGTAAATGGTGAGGGTGAAGAAAATATTTCAAACTCAGAAGATTTGTTTTTGCTGTTGAAATATTTATACAACAACAGAAGTTTTATCTTAAAAATCAGCGCAGGGAACTTGGAGGAAAGTATTTATGGATTGTCTTTGTTTAATGACTTGTTTGAGAATAATTTATTTAAAGATGACAAAACTTTCATTGGAGGACAGATGGATCTTGTTGAAATGGATATTTCTGAAATAGATGAAAAACAGGCTGGATCTGTGGCTGTGATTTTTGAAATGGAGTTTAAAAATGAAAAACGCCCGATAGCTTTTATTATTTATGGAAGTCAGGATATTGAGGATGATATTGCAAAACTAAAGGAATATATAGCTAAATTCTACCTATAAATACCCTTTTACATATCTCAACTTAGGTGTTATATTATTTGCTCATGGCCCTATCGTCTAACGGTTAGGACAGCAGATTTTCATTCTGCAAATCAGAGTTCGATTCTCTGTAGGGTCACA
>JAGOTN010000013.1 GCA_018061745.1 Minisyncoccota bacterium | reverse complement strand
TGCTGCCCAACAAGGACTCGAACCTTGATACCTGGTACCAAAAACCAGTGTCCTACCATTAGACGATCGGGCAATGTGTATTGCTCTATAAAGACTAGAAACAGTACAGTAAAGGATATTTTGCACTAAAAAAGGCGTTCTCGCAAGTCTTAAAATAAACCACTATTCTAACAATCTAATACACGTGATTTTATTTAAAAAAACGGAAGCCCGTTATCTTTCAATAACGGGCTTCCTCAGTTGGCCTAGTGGCCATTGTTGTACATCAATAATGCTAGCAAAAACTTTTAAAAATTCAATCTGCAAAAAGCCTAAACCAAAGGCAATTTAACCTCAAAAGTAGAGCCTTTATCTCTTCCAGCAGAAATCGCTTTTATATGACCTTGGTGATCTTTAATAATTTTGTATGTAATATACAAACCATAACCAGTACTGTTTACATTTCGCTTCTGTGCTTCTTCTCCTCGCCCACCTTGTTGGAACAAAACTTTTTTATCATCTTCTGTTAAACCCATTCCAGTATCAGAAACTTGAAAAATAACTTTTTTATCTTCTACATTTAGAGAAACATTTATAGCTCCTGCGTTTGTATATTGAATTCCATTTTCAATCAAATTTCGAACCGCTTGTGCCAAGTGAGTTAAGTCACCGTTCACCATCATTTCTTTTGAAGAATCCACTTGTGTATTTAATGTAAGACCTTTCGCTTCTGCAGTTGGTTTTAATTGACCGATAATGTCGCTAACCAGCGCACGAAAATCAAAATTCACGTGCTGATAAGTCACAGTTCCGTCTTGCAAATTTGACGCATCAAGAAGAGATTTCACCATCTGCACCGCCTGCGTGTTTGTATCAAATCCAACATTCACCAATTTTTTCGCCTCAGGTGTCAGTGTTCCGTATTCATCATTTTTTAGAGCATCAAAAATCAATCGTGATCTTGTAAGAAAACCTTTCACTTGGTGGTTAATGAAACGCATCAAGGATTCTTGTTGGGTGTTGGCTTTTTGGAGGTTTTGTTTTTGGGTTTCAATTTGTTGAACACTTTTGATAAGTAAGTAGCCAGCAATTAGCACAAAAACAAATCCAACGCTATTCAAAACAAAGTTAATTGGATTTCTAATAAAGAAAAATTGTGCACCAATGATAACGACTAGAGAAATAACTAGAGCATTTGAAGCAATAAGTCTAATATCAAAATACTTATATTTTACAATACTATAAACAAGCATCCCTATAAAAATAGGTATAGAAAAAGTTCCGTATAGATTTATTTCATAATGACCAGTAAGCACAGAAATATATTCTGTGACAGAGAAAATTGATAAAAATAATATAAGACCCAATGTAATAACAACTAATCTTTTTCTATTTTCTTTATCCTTAAACCATTGCCAGAAAAAAACTGCTAAAACAGCCACAATTGTTATTAAAGAAATTATGGCTTTGTATTTAACAATAAAATCTCCTTCAGATGATTCACACCACGTCTGATCAAAACTAGTAACAGAATGTCCAGCCACGGTGCTAAAAAATGCTGGTAAATGAATTATAAATAGAGTCATTTTTGCAAAAAAAGATAAATCTTTTCCCGTAACAATTACACAAAATAGATAAAGTGACAGCAAAACAAAGACCAGATTTATGTAATCGACTAAAGACCATAGAAAATGTACCAAGTAGTAATCTTGAGACACCCACAAAACTAGGTCTGCCATAAGCCATATAGAGAAAGAAAAAACAAACAACGAAAACACATTAGTTGCTAATTTGAGGGTAGAATTTTTATAAATAAATATTAATAAAATTACCGATGCTAGAATTGGAACGAGATGAGAATAGTAAGCGACAGTGTGAACTGAATTAGTAGAAGCAAAACATGTATTGATTGTATTTAAAACTAAATCCATATTTACTAATAAAAATTATAACACATCCTCAATTTGGTGCGGATAACTATTCCAAAACTCTGAACCTTCAATCTCAGTAGGAGCTATTGCAACTATTAAGGGCTTAATCCCAAATTCCTTTTCAATCTTAAGAAAAGCCGGTAAGAAAATATTTTGATTAAAATCAAATTCAGTTTTATCTAACAAAAAATTCTCAAACAAAACACCGTGACACAAAAACAAGACTAGAAACTTTTCGTAATACTTATCTGATTTACCACCTTGAGATTTCAACCAATCTGAAGCATCAAATAAATACTCCCGAGAATCAGGAATAATTCTTTCCAATAACTTGTGATGAAAATCAATAAATTTCTCTCCCTTAATAGTAAAAAGTTCTTTCATTTGTTTTCCATTACTTGTATTAAAATCTAATATTGTCTCTTTTTTAATTATACTTTTATTAGTTTTACCCATTCCTTTATATATAAATAATTTACCTAAAGTATATTTACAATGATTTCCAGAATGGAATTTATCATTATAATATTCCCAAAACAAAGGTCTTATACCGAAGCCTGTAACAATGTCATAAAATCTTTTTGTTTCAAATTGAGGTGTAGCTATAAAACGAAATAAAACGGCATTAATGCCCATTTCAAATGGTTTTGGAATTTCACCCAAATATTTTTCAATTTTTTCTTTTAATTCAGGATCTTTTCTTCTTCTCTCAATTTCTTTGATAGCGTAATCAAAAGAAACATATACTTCTTGGTCAAAATAGCGTCGATTAATTTGTATCTTTTCTGGGGTCGAAAATTTGTAATGAAAAATATTTAAAATTTTTTCTTTAATCGTCATTTTCTTTAAATCCACTAAAGCAAACATCTTCATCTGATTCAGGATTACAAAAAACAATATCACAAGAATTTGGTTTTGTCAAACATTCTTTAGTACAAGAATTTTCTGAACAAGTAGCAAAAAATGACGCTGAAACATCTACTTTTTTATATATTTCCAAATTATTCGGTGGACACTCATCTGTGGAACAATCACGCTGAAAACAACTTTCTACAGCTGGGTCACAAGCGGATTCTAAATTCATTATGAAATCCTTATTTTCATAATAATTAACGTAATTAAAAGAAACAGCGACTAAAAATAAACAGACACCTAAAATTGTAAGAATAGAATTTATATTATTTTTAAATAATTTTAAAAACATTTACTTTCTACAAACCTTCAGTGTCTTTATTATACACGTTTTAAAAGAAAAAACATAGTGCAATAATTATTTTATTTATTTATCCTTAACAATTCATTATATTTTACTATTCTCTCTCTAGCAGGAGCTCCTGACTTCATGTAATCTGCACCTAAACCAACCGCTAGGTGTGGCAAAATTGAACTATCTGTTTCACCGCTGCGTTGAGAAATAACTATTTTAATATTGTTGCTTTTACAAAAATTTAAAGACTCTAATAATTTTGTAAAAGAACCTGCCTGATTAATTTTTAATATGCAAGAATTAAAACATTTATCGTATCTTTCAATGTTATTAATTTTTCAATTATTTCAGAATCACCTGATTCTGCTTTAATGCGTTCAATAATTGGATTACCTTTATCACTATTATCAATTAAAGGGTCAGGTGTTGTTGGAAATTTTTCAGGCATGATAATTTAAATCTAGGATTTTATATCCTGAATTAATTCATTCATTGACTCCAATTTAAAATGATTACGATCTGTAAAACTTCTAAATGTTGCTTCTGGTAATTCAGATTCATACTTTGCTAAATGATCAAAAGGAACCACGAAATCATCTTCACTATGATAGAAATAAATATCACCGGATTGCTTTGCAAATTTCTCCAAAGATCCAACACGCGCAAAAGACAACAATGGTTCATTATCCATACCTTCCTGATCAAATGGAGTTCCTAATAGTAATGTTTTCTTAATTTTTTTTGAGATATTTTCTTCAGATAAATACTTTACTAAAAATAATGCCCCTAAAGAATATCCCACTAAAATCACTTCCTCTCTAACTGAGTTCAATAGTTTTTCAAAAACAACCTTCCACTCAGAATATTTAGCAGTTTGTTTATTGGGCATCTGTGGACTATATACAACAAAATCTTCACCCAGATCTTGGTACAGATTATTTTTCCAATCTCTTTTTTGTTCTATCCATTCTAATTTAGTCGTTTTATTTCTTAAGACATCAACATAATCTCCACGGTCTTCATATGGAGTACCTCCATGAATTATCAGAACTTGTTGTTTATTTTTCATATTTATAAATAATATCAAAAATACTACATAATAAATAGGTACTGTAAATAATCAACAAAAAAACCGTTAGCTAAATATGTAACGATTAGTCTACCTCTATATTTTTAAAAGAAAAAGTACCAGTTAGTTTTCACTATACCGATACTTGTTAAATGTTGAAAAATTTCACAATCCATTCCACGGCTTTTGAAATACCAAGCGCAACTGGTACCCAGACCAGATTGCAAATAGCATGACTAAGCAAGTACAGCCCCAAAATCTTTGCATCACGCAAGTTAACCTTTTTGTGATAGAGATATGCGATTGCACAGAATGAATCAAATTTAATCGAAAAAAACAGAAAGCCAATTGGTTTGGACACATTGACTCCGTAGATTTTTTTTCTTAAAACCTTGCGAAGCACATTTAGTCCAGCGCAATAACACTTTCGAATTTTCCACAACCTGCAAGCTTTTAAAAAGCGTGCATAAGGTAGGAGCCAGAAATCAGAATCATTGTCTCGCAAGCGAGTAAACGATCCCAAAAAAGTCCAGTCCTCCTCGGTGTTGTTGTTGAGATATACATACACAGTGTTTAAAACCAGTGTAATAAAAAACATCGCAACAAAACCATGAACCGCTCCAAGTAATCCGATCATAAATGGGTAGAACACGAAGTCCCCCCAGTTATCAAAAGCCTGCCACAAGAACATATAAGAGAAACGAGTTGCCGAAACAACACTCTTCCTCTTTTCTGTTCTAACTTGAACAAACCCAATGAGTAGAAATACTATGGATGCTACAAAAAATATAACGAACAGCTTCTCTTCCATTTAACTAGAATTATACTATGAAATATAGTATAAGTCAAATAAATTTCCTTAAAGGATCAAGCTTAGGACAACTCCCTTTTGTATACTTTTTGAAAATACTTTGGAATATATGGCAGGTATTTTTTATAAACACTTACAGACAAAGACTGAATTGATTTTATTACTGGACGATAATTTTTGGTATTTTTAGGTTCAAAATTTTTCATTTCCCAAAGTAAATCTTCCTCTGTAATTGAGTAATCAAAATTAATTTCCTCATCTTTTTTTATATTTCTTAGAGCAATAAAAGTCACACTGCCTTTAATTCCTAAATTTGGATCACATGAATGATTTACATATTGAGTTACTTCGTCCGTAATTTCTAAATAAATATTTTTACCTACACAAAACCAATTGTGACCGATATCGTTTGAGTCCTCTTTTGTTTTTGGAATAAAATAAATAGGCTTACCTTTTATAATAAAAACAGTGTCTCCTTTTTTAAAACTTCTACTAGCAAAAACTCCTTTTCCTGAAACCGAACTTTCTGCTGAATACAAATCTTTTTTCATATTAGACTCAAAAACTCTACAACCCCAACTCCCCTTTCTGTTTCTTAGAAATATCAGCAGGCGCATCCATCATTAAATCTTTTCCATCACCAGTTTTTGCAAATGCGATAGTTTCGCGGATGTTTGGTTCGTTTTCGAGAATCATCATTAAGCGATCAAACCCCCAAGCGATTCCTCCATGTGGTGGAGCTCCAAATTTTAAGGCTTCTAGAAAATGTCCAAAGTTGCTTTGAATTTTTTCATCTGGATATCCCATGATTTCAAAAGTATTTTTCAACGCCTCAGATTTGTGATTTCGAATACTTCCTCCACCAATCTCAAGTCCATTTAAAGTGATATCGTATTGTGTAGTTAAAATTTCTCCAATATTTTCTTTGTTCATAAAATCACCAAAATGCTCCTCTTTTGGTTTTGAAAATGGATTGTGTGTGAAAGTCCACTTACCTGTTCCATCAAAGTTATCTTCTCCAGTTTCTTCAAACATTGGGAAATCTACAACCCAAAGAAATGCTAGAAGGTTTTCATCATCTTTATCTTCACGAATATCTGGTCTGTCATTTCCGTATTTTTCCATTGCTTCTTTATATGAAATTCTTGGGAAAGGAATTTCTTGAATTCTTTTTTCAGGATAAAAGTTTTTCACTACTTCAATTAAAAGTTTTTCATTCAAACTAATAACTTCTTCTTCTGAAACAAAAGACATTTCCATATCAAGCTGTGTGAATTCTGGCTGTCTGTCTCCTCGAGTATCTTCATCTCGCATACATCTTGCAAATTGGAAATATTTTTCAAAACCACCCACCATAAGAAGTTGTTTGTATTGTTGTGGAGATTGAGGAAGAGAATAAAAACTCCCTTTATAAATTCTACTTGGTACAACAAAAGACCTTGAACCTTCCAGAGTTGGTGCAGAAAGAAGTGGAGTTTCTATTTCTGTAAAATTTTCTGAAGCTAAAAAGTTTCGAACAAAGTTTTGTACCTTGAAACGATTCACAATATTTTTCTTCAAACGATCGTTTCGTAAATCAAGATATCTATATTTAAGACGAACAGATTCATCTATGAGTCTTGTGTCTCCATCCAAAGGGAATGGTGGCGTCATAGATTCATTCAAAACTTCAATATTCAAAATTTCTAATTCAATGTTTCCGTTCAACACACCTTCTTTAATATTTCTTTCCGGTCGAGGATTTACTTTTCCTTTCACTTCTACAACGAATTCTTCTCGAAGAATTTTTCCAGTTTCCATAGCTTCACTTCCAGGCAAAATAACTCCCTGAACAACTCCAGAGACATCACGAAAATCCAAGAAAATCATTTTCCCTTGATCTCGACGAACATTAACCCAGCCTTGAATAACAACCTCTTCGCCGATTTTTTCTGCCAATTCTTTTATATACATTCTTTTATTATTGCTTTTATTCATTGCTCTTTTTATACACCGATGTTGCTATATAGTCTACCCTACCAAAACCAGTTCCAAAGGTAATTGTGGAACAGAACTTTGACCAAGAAGGTCGTGGGCTTTTAGAAGTTTTAACAAAACTTCCGAATTTATTTTCGAATCTTTGTTTTCAGATAACTCAATTAAAAACTTCATATCTTCTTCTGAAAAAATTTCTGTGAATTGTTTTTTTCTTGTTGCAGAGATTTTCATTAAAATAATCGCCCTCACTTTAACCAAAACCAATTCCAAAAATACTTTCATATCAATATTTGATTCCGCGGCTTTTGCTAATGCATTTAATCCTAAATCAAGATCACCTAAAGCAAGTGCTTCAATATAATTATTTACCAACGCAGATTTAGGTGCTCCTGTTACCATTTCAACTTCTTCAACAGAAATATTTTTATCTTTTGAAGAACTAATCACTTTTTGCAAAATACCTAATGCATCTCGAAAAGACCCATCTCCAACAAGAGCCATAATATCTGCTGAACCTGTTTCCAAAGAACAACCTTCTGATTCAGCAACTTTCACAATCATATCTCTCAATATTTTTTGATTAGGCTTTTTAAAAGTATAAGTTTCGCAACGAGAAATAATTGTGTCAGGAATTTTTTCTGGTTCAGTTGTAGCTAAAATAAAAATAACATGTGAAGGTGGTTCTTCTAATGTTTTTAGAAGCGCATTGAAAGCGTGTTTCGAAAGCATGTGAACTTCATCTAGAATGTACACTTTGTATTTTGAATCGAAAGGTTGTGTGTATACAGATTCTGTTAAAAGTCGCATCTCATCAACACCAGTATTTGAAGCGGCATCAATTTCATACAGATCGTCATTTGATGTCCCTAGTTCTCGTGCCAAAATTCTAGCAACAGAAGTTTTTCCTGTCCCTCTGCTTCCTGAAAAAATATAAGCATGAGCAATATTTCCTAATTTAATTGCTTCTGAAAGTACTTTTGTAACATGATCCTGTTCTAAAACATCTTTAAAAGATTGTGGCCGATATTTTGTATATAAAGCAACTCTGTTTGTGTCTGGATTTGTATCTGTTTTTTTAGGCATACACGTGATGCAGAGATTATAACATAAATGAGAATTCGAGTTTAAATAAAAAAATCACCCGGGTCCGCAGTTGCAGACCCGGGTGGGTACCTTCGATCCGAGCGGATCAGCTGGTGGAGGAGTTGTTGGTGAGGCCGGATGAGTATGCTTTGCAGTTTCCGATAGTGCCGATGATTTCGCTTGGATGGTCTTTGTTTTTCATGCTGATGTACTTTATGTAGTTTGCTTGTTCTGATTGAGAGAACCATTGCCAGATTGGCTTTGGGTAACACTCTATCCATATAAGATAATATTAAAAAATTAAATTATGTCAATTGTTTTTTAAGATTTTATACACACCTTTTATTTTTTAAAAATAAAAGAAGAAAACCCATCCCGCTATTGCGAAATGGGTTTTGAAATTAACTACGGTGGTTTAAAGACCAGCATAGATCTCCTTTCTTTTGTTTAGCTTGGCTTGTTAGAGGAACTAATCGTAAGATCCTCTAACGGCCGGCGCAGGTGGTCAGAAACAATAATAATTGGGGTGATGGCTTTGTACCAACCCCGGACTGTTCATGGATTCCTTCATCTTTACCTCCTTTCCTTTGTTTTAATGTTTATACTGTTAGAACCTATATATCGGATCAATTGATCATGGATACTAGTATTCAGGTTCTTTAATATCATAACACACATTAAAAAACTGTCAATGTCTGCAAAAAGAAAAGGGCCCAGTACACTTTTCGTTGTTTCCGAAGAATCAACTAAAAGAGTAAGGGCCAGCTTTGGAACAGCATATGCGGGTTGAAATCAGTCCTGTGTCGCAAGCGACTCAGCCCCCTGTATTTGTTTCCTACAATACGGTAAGTTTCGAGATTTGGCTTTTATGGCACTCAAGTTTCTTTTTCCTTTCGGAGAAATTGACTTGTCTTTACTAGTTATGTCTACCTTTTGAGGGGTAATGCATGTTCATTCACCACAGAATGAGTGGTGTGTTAATTCAGTTCTGGAAAAGAACCTCAATTCAGAATATACACCTACCATATTTTTTGTCAATAAAAGAAAAAGACCCGGCGCATTTTCGTTTTTATGTGTTCTTGTACGGAACACCACGAATACGACCAGGTCGAGTTTTGGCTTGTTAGCCATTTTGTCGTTAATCACCCCGGTGGCGATTAAACATTCGGATTCTTAAAGAGCCCTCGTATACAATGATATACCGACAGCTTTTAATGTCAACTAATATTCCTTATCCGTATTTTAGAACTTATTTATAAAAATATAAGGGCAGTTTTGCTACTGTTTTTCGATGGATGATTTCGATAAGTGGAACGAAATAAAAGTTAAAGTAACAAAATTATTGTTTTAAAGAAAAAGACCTCTGGAGAGGTCTTTTTCTAATATTACGGAGTTTTCACTCCTCAGCTGGTTTTGCAACCTATAATACAAATATTATATCAAAACTATTATTTTAAAGTCAAATCTTCCTTTAAAAACTCCTCTATTATATTTTCAACTTCTTGAGGGTCT
The DNA here is from genome assembly GCA_018061745.1 of Minisyncoccota bacterium. Taxonomy (GTDB): domain Bacteria; phylum Patescibacteriota; class Minisyncoccia; order Phycocordibacterales; family JAACPR01; genus JAGOTN01. The sequence goes on along the minus strand of JAGOTN010000013.1, from coordinate 4,208 downwards.
TTTGCGTCCATTAATTTCATTCGCAATTCTTTTGCGCCATCAAAACCTTCAACATAGGCCTTGTAGTGTTTCTTCATCACTGCAAAATTTTTGTGAAATAAAATTTCTGAAAATAGTTTTGTATGTTCAACTAGCACTCTCAATCTTTCTTCTAAACTAATATCTCTATCACGAATAATTTCTTTATTAAAAAACCAAGGATTACCAAAAATTCCTCGTCCAATCATCACCCCATCAATTCCACTCTCTTCGATAACTTGTTCTGCTTTTTCTAAAGTATCAATATCGCCATTACCCAACAAAATTGTTTCGGGAGAAATTTTGTCACGAAGCTCAACTGCTTTTTTTGCAAGATCCCAATGCGCAGGAACTTTTGACATTTCTTTTCTTGTTCTCCAGTGAAGTGTTAAAGCATCTGGTTTTGTTGAAAGAATTTCTGAAACCCAAGTTTCCATTTCTTCGATTTTGTTGTAGCCAATACGAGTCTTAACGGATATGGGTAGTAGCGGCGCGCCTTGGCGCGCCGCTTTTATAATCTCCTTTGCCAACTCCGGATTTTTAATCAACGCTGCCCCACTTTTTTGTTTCTCAACAGATCTATCAGGACAACCCATGTTTATATCCAAGCCATCAAAACCTAACTCTTGCACAAGTCTCGCCGCCTTCTCCATCATCTCTGGCTTACCAGAAAAAAGTTGCGCTACTATAGGTCTTTCTCCTTCCGAGTATTCCAAATCTTTCAATAACTTTTGCTTTGAAGACAAACCTGTATCATCAGCATTATTATCAGGTGCCATCACCAAACCATCAGCAGAAACGAATTCTGTCCAAGTTACATCTGGTTTTCCATATTTTACAAACAAACGTCGAAAAGACGCATCGGTGACATCTGCCATCGGCGCCAAAACTATTATTGGTTTCTTTAATTGCTTCCAAAAATTATGAGAATTCATAAGTGCTCTATTTATTCATATCGAACGTTGTTTTGCAAATAGTTCAAAATATTTCGCGTATCTTTTTCTATGTCTCTTGTATTCAAAATAATAATTGCAATTTTTCTTTTATTATCTTTTTTCTCTCCGTGATCTCCTTCAAATTCTATTTCAAACAAGGCTATGTTTGTTTTCCCAGCGGCACTTATATAACCATTCTTTCCACCTAAATAATTTTTATAATTCTTAAACTTTGAATTAGAGAACCAAACTTTATTATTCAACCTATGGCTTTTTTCTTGTGTTATCTCAAAAATAAAATTTCTGTATTTTGAAATGTATTGAACTAGTTTAAATAAATCATTTGCACTAGAAACATTATGCGAAGACAATCCACTAGGATCTTCATAAAAAGTTTCAGTCATATTTAAAAGTTTTGCCTTTGCATTCATGTCCAACAAAAACGTATATCTATTATCAAACTCAGCAATAGATTCGGCTACATCATTTGAAGATTCTAATAAAAGTGGGTAAAAAAGATTTTCGATTGAATATTTCTCACCTTGTCTTACATTTCCCTGCTCACCATAAGTATTTATTGCAGATCTAGAAATTATTGTTTCCTTTTCTAAACCTATTTTTTCATCTGCGATTACAGCAGTCATTAATTTTGTAAGAGAAGCTAGAGGAACTGATTTTCCTTCTTCTTTGCTAAAAATAATTTGATTAGTTTCAATATCCCCAACTAAAAAATATCTTGCTCCTATGTTTGGTAATTTTGCTCCATCATTTATTCTATAGTTACGTAAAAAAGTCGCTTTATCACTCTCAAAAGATTCAGGATAAGGACCACCTAAACCATCTTGTACGACAATCCCTCTTCCAAAACTTATTTTTCTGTTTGCGTATATTTCTTGATATTTTTCAGAAGCAATGACATACAAACCAGCAGAGACTCTCACAGCTCCAACAAAAGCAAAATATAAAATAACACTTACTATTATTACCAAGGTAAATATTTTTATTATTTTATATTTTTTAAAATTCATTTTAAGAAACAGACTTACCTATTTTTAAAGTTCCATCAGACTGTGGTTCTAAAATAATCTTATCACCATTCACTATTTCTCCTTTTATCATTGAATCAGCAATTTTCTTTTCAACTAAATCTTGGATAGTTCTTTTTACAGCTCTGGCTCCAAATTGTGGATCGTTCCCAATATTAACCAGAAAATCAAGAAGGCTATCAGTTATTAAAATACTCAAATTTTTATCTTCTAGTCTTTTATTTAAAGCACTCAACATTAGTTTAATAACATTTTTCAAAGCCTCATGATCCAAAGGATGAAACACAATCACCCCATCAAAACGATTCAACAATTCTGGACGGAAAAGTCCTTTTTTAATAACATCATCAATAATTTTTTGTTGGTCCAATACTACATTTTCTTTATTTCTGATCATTTCGTAAATTGAATCACTTCCAGCATTAGATGTTGCAATAATAATTAAATTTCTTGCATTCACTCTTTCTCCTTTTCCATCTGTAAAAAAACCTTCGTCTAAAATTTGCAGAAACAAATCCTGAACTGCTTTAGTACTTTTTTCAAACTCATCCAAAAGCAGAACTCCATATTGATTCTCTCTTAATTTTGCAGATAAAAATCCAGTTGAACGAGTCTCAAAAGATCCGATTAATTTTTCTAAAGCATTCTCTGAAGAATACTCAGACATATCTACTCTTATAATCTTTTCTTCATTTCCAAAAAATACTTCAGCAAGAGCTTTTGTTGTTTCAGTTTTCCCAACACCAGTCGGGCCAAGAAAAAGAAATGATCCTGTCGGTCTTTTTGAATCTGTTAGACCAGCTCTAGATCTTCGCATTGTAGATGAGATAGCGGTAATAGCTTTGTCTTGTCCAACAATCCTTTGGTGCAAAATTTGTTCTAGATTATTTAATTTACCTTGTTCTTTTTCACCAATTTTTCCTTGTGGAATTCCTGTTCTATTTTCAACAACTTTTTCAACTTTTTCTTGAGTAATTATTTGAATTTTTCTTCCAGAAACAGAAGCACTGGCAACCTCATTTAGTAAATCAATTGCTTTGTCATACAAAGAATCATCTGCAAAAAATCTTTCTGCACTTTTAACTACAGCAATTAAGGATTGATATGTAAAAAATACTGGAAATTTAGACTCAATTAAATTAGCTTCATTGTGAATGACTTGCACAATAGCGTCGTGCTCTAATTCTGGAATAATAATTTTTTCAAAAAATCTCATTAGATCATGAGAGGTCTCCACAGTTTCGTGATATGCATTTTTATTTGCCACAGCAATTATTTGTAATCTATCTGAAGACAAAGCGCTTCCTAACAAACTCTTCACATCAACATCCAAAGCGCTCGCGCTCAAAATAAAATGTGGCAAATCTTTAATTACCAAAATAACATTCCCTGCATTTATAACTTGAGACAAAACATTATTTAATTCTGTCTCTAGATCAACTTTTTGCTTCATTGAATCAATGATTGAATCTATGTCTAAAATATAAACTTTTTTCCCTTCAACTTCATGACGAACAGTTCCATTTTCAATTTCCTTTCCTAAAGATGCAATCCACTGCATTGCTAAAATTGTTTCATTTGCAATCAAAAGAATATTAGAGCCACTTTGTTTAGCTAAAATCCTTTCTAAATTATTTACATTTTCTTCAAATAAACTCAACTTACCTGAAATAGTTTGAAAAATTGCATCATTAGAAATTGGATATCCGTATTTTTCTAAATTATAAATTTGACCATAAGCCCAATCTCGCCCAATCGAAGGTACTCTAGATAACCTGTCTCTGTGCCACCAAGCTTCTCTTTCAATAACAATTTTTTGATTTTGAGAAATCCAATCCAAAACACCCTTCCACATATTTCCATCAATACCAAATGATTTCAAAAAACTAGCAAATTCAATATCGAAATGCAAAATAGATCTTCCATATTCAGAAATTGAAATAAACGGATTTGTATCATTTTCAATTATAAAAAATTCATCTTTTGAGACAATGTTTTTTCTTTCACTTAATAATCTCTTTGTCTCTTTTTTTGAAACTCCCAATCGGAGCAAAGCAAATTCTCCAATATCTGAATTTAAAAAACTTTTTGTAACATCATCCTCTTTTGTATTTTCAACAATTTTTGCAACCTCAAAATCCATTGCGAGATTTTTAGAAAAATAATAAGAAAAAAACATTGCATCCAAAAGATATAAGAAAATCCAAAG
>JAGOTN010000042.1 GCA_018061745.1 Minisyncoccota bacterium | reverse complement strand
TCTTTTAATTGAAAAATTAATGTGTAAACCCCTGGTTCAAGATCTTTAACAGGAATTTCATATTGAATTGAATTTAATTCTTTAGATTTCAGAATTAAGTTTTGTGTTTTATCTTTAAAAATAGAATTATTATCAGCAGACGGACCTTTATACAGAGAAACTTCTCCAAAAAGCTCCAAATCATTTTCTTCTGCGCTTTGTAAACCAGCCACAAAGATTACAGGCTCTTCCTTTTCAACGGTTGGTCCAGCTTGAACATCATAAGGGGCGTCATCACCAACCACAATTACAGGATACTGTTTCAAAAAATTTTGACGTTCAGCTTCACTAATAGTAATTGGAACATAATTCATTGCAGACGGAATACCTTCTGAGTCATACATTTGAACTAAAATACCAATCTTTCCAGTAGGAATATTTAGAGGTAATGAATATGTAAAACTTAAACCTTGTAGTCCTGATTCAACATTAAAAGGTTCACTTTTATCAGACGTATCAATCGGTTGTGCTGGCATATCAAAACCATTCAAATCATATAGTTCAACCAATTCAATACCGTAACGAACATTTGTAGCAGCCTTTTGACCTATGTTGTGTAATTGAAATACACCATTCACAATATCTCCTGGTTCGTGAGAAACTTTATCAAAAAATATTTCTCCAACAAATAATTCAGGCTCTACAGTAGTCCCTAATTCATTTGGAATTTCAGGATCGGATTGAGCGTGAGTTGTGTTAATTGAAAATGAAATTAATAAAATTAATAAAAATGTTTTGAAAAGTTTTTTAATAGACATGTAAATATTATATACTGTCTATTCAATTTCTTTTTTGTTTTCTTCCACAGGTTCCTCTATTACAGATTGTGGTTTTGAACTGTAAGTGTTATTTTTCATTTTTTCTAAGGTTTCATAAATTAATTTGTTACAATACTCAGCATGAACACAAAAAGGCTTCTAAAAATTAGCCGACCTAGGTTTCGAAATCATATTTAAATTATCCTAAACAAACAGCATTAATACAATACCTCTTTCCTGTATCTGTTGGACCATCATCAAAAACATGTCCTAAATGCGATTCACAAACAGCACAAACTGTTTCAACTCTATGCATTCCATGTGAATTGTCTTCTATGTTTTTAATTGCACCAGAAATCGCTTGATCAAAACTTGGCCAACCAGTACCTGAATCAAATTTTGCATCATCTTTGAAAAGAGGATTTCCACAAACAGCACATTTATAAAAACCATCTTCATCCGGATGAATTAATTTTCCAGAAAATGGTGCCTCTGTTCCCTTTTCTCGTAAAACTTTATATTGCTCAGTCGATAATTTTTTCTTTAATTCTTCTTCGTTAATTTGCATTTTAATTTTGTGACAAATTTTGCAGACACAATGAAAGTTCCGAAGTTTGTGTCCATCCACATTTTCCAGTTGATTGCCTTTCACATTTTGCTTTTTGATAGCAAGCGTATTCTTCTCGATACATACAATTTGAAATTGCACCTGGAGTGTCGCTACAAATTTCACTTGAACAACCTCCCGTATAACACTTGTTTTCAGTATCAGTCACAACTGGTTCATCTTTTTTTGTTACATCAAAAACAAAGCTATAATCTTTTTCTGAAAGATTTACTTTAGAATTTGGCGAAGGGTTTACAGATGTTAAAACAACATTTGCTCCATGTATTTCTAGAGGAGATCCTAAAGTAATCAAATGCACTTCATTATTACCAAATCCATCTACTGAAGAATCTTCAAAAGTAACAGCAATTTTTAAAACTACAGTTCCAGCTTGAATGCATACAACATCAACAGGACATCTACTATCTTCTTCAATAGAAAGTGGTCGTATTGAAATTATTCCATAATCACGAACCTCTCCTATTTTTAAGTCGTTATTTTTTGCCGGTGTAACAGGTGCAGGAGTTTCCTGTGTTGAAGGTTTTGGAATTGTTTGTTCATCATTTTTAACAATGGGTTCTAGCTGAACATTTTTGTTAGTAGTAAAAATATACCCACTTAAAACAAGTACCCCAAGTGCTAATAAAATTGTACTAATTGATTTTAAATTCATATTTTAATTATAACATTCAGTATTAGATACAAGCCTTTGCTTTAAGGAATTCCATAGCATTTGGAACTGCTCCTGATTTAATTTGATTTACACGAGCTTCACCCAAAACACTCACGAAACAATTTTCTTGCTCAAGATTGATTGTAGAAGGAACTGCAGTTGGATCAATTCCAAAACTGGTTAAAGCTTGTTTTTGTTGATCTGAAAGATAAAACTCTCCATTTACTGTCGATGCATCATCTGAAGTTGTATTTGTATTATCTAAATTTCGTGAGCTATAAGTTGCCCCGGTAGAAGATGATCCAAAAATAATCGGCTTTAAATTGTACGGATCCTTAATGATAAATACGATGCAAAAAATTATACATATAAGAAAAATAACTCCTAACGCTACAAATAAATGTGTAAGTATTTGTTTCATATATCTATTATACCATGTAGAACTCTAAAATTTTATAAGCCAAAATATCGAGGAAAAAGTAAAGGAGTGTTGTCGTGAGTTTTTCCATTTTCTAAAATTGGAAGTTGTTCGGAATGATGTGGCCAAGGTAGTGGAAGTTTACCAACAAATGGTTTATCTCCAAAAATAACATCCGCAATTCCCTGTCCTTCACTTCCAGGAAGCCATGCAGCAATCAGTGCGTCCCAAGAAGAAATTTCATTTGCGATAAACAATGGTCGTCCAGAAATAATTACAACAACAACTTTTTTAGACGTCTCTTGAAGTTTTTTAATAGCCATTAAATCTTCTGAATAAAGAATTGGATATTCTCTATCTCCAACACCTTCTGCATAAGGTTGCTCTCCTACAACTGCAATTCCCAAATCTGCGATTTCATCACTTTTTTTAAAATTTCCCAACTCACTATAATCAACCTTAGTATCTTCACTTACTGTTTTTTTTATTCCTTCCAGAATTGAAGTTGCACCAGGTAAATCATTTCCGTTTATTCCCTGCCAATTTACAGTCCATGCTCCAGATTGATTACCAATATTATTTGCAGCGCTTCCTGCTACACGGATATGATTTATATTTTTATCAATCGGTAAAACATCATCTTCGTTTTTTAAAAGAACCAAAGACTGAGCAACAGCTTCTCTTGCAAGTGCACGATGTTCTGGTGAACCAATAATTTCCAATGAAGTTTCTGTTTCATCTTTATCAAAAAGTCCAAACTTAAATTTTGCACGAAGAATTCTTCTCACAGCATCATCAATACGATCTTCAGAAATTTCTCCATTTTCAACAGCATGCACAACATTTCTGATAAATGGTTTGTAGTCAAATGGTAGCATCACCATATCCACTCCAGCGTTTATTGCAACAATAGCTGAACGATAATCACTACCTGGAATTTCATAAATACCATACCAATCAGACACAACAAAACCTTTGAAACCAAGTTCTTTTTTAAGTACATCTGTAATTAAATATTTGTTTGCAGAAAGTTTTCCATCACCCCAAGTATTTAGTCCCACCATAATACTTTTTGCACCAGCATCTACAACAGCTTTGAATGGAAGTAGATATTCTGCTCTCAATACAGAATCATTAGGAAAAGTGTAACCCTGATCAATTTTATAATTTTCATTACCGGAAGTCCCCCAAACCATTCCTCCAAGACCAAT